>CAZZVH010000120.1:0-9199 GCA_964657365.1 uncultured Burkholderiaceae bacterium | reverse complement strand
AGCACCGCGGCCGGCCGGGGATGCAGTTTCAGCGTCGCCGCCGTGATGATGCCCAGCGTGCCCTCGCTGCCGATCAGCAGATCGCGCAGGTCGTAGCCGGTGTTGTCCTTGCGCAGGCCGGAGAGTCCGTCCCACACGTCGCCCGTCGCGGTCACGACCTCGAGGCCAAGGCAAAGCTCGCGGGCGTTGCCGTAGCGAAGCACCTGCGTGCCGCCCGCATTGGTGGCGAGGTTGCCGCCGATCGTGCAGCTTCCCTCGGCGGCCAGGCTCAGGGCGAACATCAGGTCGGCGCCCGTCGCCGCTTCCTGCACCCGCTGCAGCACGCAGCCGGCCTCGACCGTCATGGTCAGGTTGGCGGGATCGATGCTGCGGATGCGATCGAGACGGGCGAGGCTCAGCACGATCTGGCTGCCGCTCGCATCGGGAACCGAGCCGCCGACCAGCCCGGTGTTGCCGCCCTGCGGCACGATGCCGACGCCGCGCTCCGCGCAGAGGCGCACGACCATCGAGACCTCGTCCGTCGAGCCCGGTCGCACGACCGCCAGCGCCCGTCCGGCGAAACGCTTGCGCCAGTCGATCTCCCAGGCCGAGAGATCGCCGTCGCAGAAGACGTTGCCGGCGCCGACCGCGTCGCGCAGGCGCGCCAGCAGCGTCACGGCGTCACCAGCCCGCTTCCGCGCAGCCTGGCGCGCACGTGTGCGCCGCACGCGGCGAACAAGGCCACCGAGACCACCACTTCGCAGCCTGCGAGCAAGGCGCTCGTGCCATGGTCGCTGGTGGCACGGACCAGACCTTCGCCCACGTAGAGCCACACCACCAGGCTCAGCCAGCGGTACGTGTAGAGCCGGCTGTGCAGCAGGCCGGGCAGGGCGAGCGCGACGGGCAGCGCCTTGATCGCCAGCGTGCCCCGGCCCGTCGGCGCCAGCCACAGCTCCCAGGCCAGGCACAGCAGCACCAGCAGCGCCGCGCTCCCGACGGCGAACGCCCGGCTCGCCGCGACCCGGGTCACGATCGCGCCGGGCAGCCGCGGGGGTGAATGCATCGTCCTTATGATGCCAGCAATGTCGCCGATGCCGCCGCTGAACGAGACGCCTGTGGTCGCCGGTCGCCTGCTCCAGAAGCTGCAGGGCTGGCCCTGGCTCGGGACGTTGCTGACGCTGATCCGCCGGTTCCGGGAAGACCGGCTCGCCCTGACCGCCAGCAGCCTCACCTTCACGTCGGTGATCTCGCTGGTGCCGCTCGCGACCGTGATGCTCGCCCTGTTTTCCGCGTTCCCGATGTTCGCGACGCTGCAGGACACGCTGCAGCACTATTTCGTCACCGCGCTCGTGCCCGACACCATCGCCAAGCCGCTGCTCGGCTACGTCACCCAGTTCTCCAGCAGGGCCAGCCGGCTGGGCGTGTTCGGCCTGCTCGCGCTGGTCATCAGCGCGATCGCCCTGATGCTGACCATCGACCGTGCGCTCAACGCCATCTGGCGCGTGCGCACGCCCCGGCCGATCGCCCAGCGCGTCCTGATCTACTGGGCGGCCGTCACGCTGGGGCCGCTCGCCCTCGGGGTCAGCCTGACCGCGACCTCCTACGCGGTGTCGGCATCCCGCGGCTACCTCGGCGCGATGCCGCAGGGCATGGGGATGGTCCTGGGCGCGCTCGAATTCGTCACCATCGCGGCCGGCGTGACCGCGCTGTTCCACTACGTTCCCAACACGCACGTGCGCTGGCGGCACGCGCTGGTTGGGGGCATCTTCGTGGCCCTCGGATTCGCTGCCGCCAAGCGCCTGCTCGCGCTCTATTTCGGCACCGTGCCCACTTACGCCATGATCTACGGCGTCTTCGCCACGTTGCCGATCTTCCTGGTCTGGATCTATCTCAGCTGGATCGTGGTGCTTCTCGGCGCGGTGATCGCGGCCTATGCACCCGTGGCCGGCACGCACATCGTCCGGTGGCCCGATGCCCCGGGTTCGGCCTTCCATCTCGGCGTCGAGATCCTGCGCGCCTTGCGTGGTGCCAAAGAAGGCGCCGGCCGCAACGGCATGAGCGACAGCGAGCTTTCCGAGACGCTCGGCGTCGACCCGTTGCAGATCGGCCCGCTGCTCGACGCGCTGATCGCCATCGACTGGGTCGGCAAGCTCGACGAGACCGGCAACCCGCGCTACGTGGTGCTGGTCGACGACAAGGCCTCCGCCGAGCCGATGCTGGCGGCCCTGCTGCTCGAGCCGACACCGGAACTCGGACCGTTCTGGCAGCGGGCCCGCTTCCACGACATGCGCCTGGCTGACGTGCTCGAGGATCCGCAGCTCGCCTGACTACAGGCGTCCGGCGCAGCGTGCAGCACCGCACCTGCAGGCGAGCTTGCCGGCGTGGTGCGATTCGCCGTAGTCGACCGTGAGCTCCTCGCCGGCGGCGACGTCGCGCATCGCATAGAACTCGACCCGACCCTGGCGAATGCGCAGCACGGCGTTCGGCGCGCAGGAGTGGTTGGTGAATCGCAGCGGATCGGTCGACGCCGCCGCATCGATGGCGCGTCGCTCGCTCACCTCGACGATCATGATCCTGGCCAGCCCGCGCGCCCGTTGCCGTGCCTCGCGCACGGAAATCGACTCGCCGCGGATCTCGCCGATCTTTCGCCGCGCCGGAATCGGCTCCGCCGCGAAAGCGCCCTGGCCGTCGATGGTGCTCGCCTTGACCTCGACACGGAACTTCTGCGGGTCGGCGGGTGTGCGCCTGGGCGGCGTCTCGCTCATCGACGATGAAGGGTCCGGGTCGAAGCGGTGCGAAAGGTGATCGAGTAGCGAAGGCCCGGGGTCGGCGCGATGCTGTGCTGCCATGCCCAGCGCGCCTCGGCACGCAGCATGTAGGCCGAGCGCGGTGCGAGCTCGAGCGAGACGACGTCTTCCTTCTTCGGCGCGGTCGGCGGATAACGGCGAAACCGCATCCTGCCGGGGCACGCGAGCGACACGCCGACCACGGTTTCGAAATCGGGCACGTCGCGGTGCCAGCCGAGCGGGACGCCGGGCTGGTATTCGGCAACGAGGGCGCTGACGAGCGCCTCGGGCGATTCGCCGATCCACTGCGCCGCACGGGCACGCAGCGGCGCCAGGAACCCGGCGAGCGGCGGCGCGCTGACGCGCTCGTTGCTGTCGAAGTCGTAGCTCGTGCCGAAGTGGGCGACCCGGCGCTTCGCCGTGTAGCCCTTGTAGACCGCCGCGTGCAGCTCGAGGCCGGCGATCCCGTCGAGCAGGGCTTGTGCTTCTGCGTCGTCGACGAAGTCGGTGCGATAGGCCCAGCCGTCGGGGAGGACGGTCTCGCCGGGGCCGTGCGACTCTCCGAACAACGCGAGTTGTTCCCGGGCCTCGGACATCATCGAACGATTGTGACGCCGGCGAACCGACGCACGGCGCCGCGACCGGTCGCGGTCCCGGGCTATGCTTTGACCACGCGTGCGGATCGCCCATCCGTCGTCGGAGCGTTCCATCGATGCAAGACATCCGCTACATCGTTCTTCATGGCACCGGACCGGCATGGAAAGCGGGCCTGCCGCTCTTCGAGCAGGACGGCGTGGGCGAGCACGTGGCGCACTATCGGCAACTGCTCGCCGAAGGAAAGCTCGACATGGGCGGACCGCATCTGGACGCCACCGCCGGAGGGATGATGATCCCGGCGGCAGGCATCGGCGAGGACGAGATCACCGCGTTCGCCCGAGCCGATCCCGCTGTCGTTTCCGGCTTGCTGACCGTCACCGTGCGTCCCTGGATGGTCGGGATGCGGAAAGACTGACCCGAGCGACTAGGGCAGCTTCCAGACCGTCGACTCGTATTTTTCCTGGCCGATCGGCTCGAGCTTCCACTCGGCCGGCGGCTCCTTCAGGCCGCGTGCCTCGGCGAATTCGAGCTTGCGCGCCACCAGTTGCGCGCACTGCCTCAGCATCTGCAGGTCGCTCTGCTGCAGCAGCGGATTCGGGGTGGTGCTGAAGCAGCACAACGTGCCGTAGGTCCGGCCGTCCTTCAGCACGATCGGCGTGCTGAGATGGGCGCCGACGCGAAACGGCGTCGCCGGCAGGCCGGCGCTTGCCGGCAGGCTGCCGATGTCGCCGGTGAGCTCTCCGAGCCGTCCGTCGACCACGCGCTGGCAGAAGGTGGCCTCGAGCGGATCGGAATCGCCGGCGCGGATGTCCGGCCCCTGGCCGTTGCCGTCGACATGGCGGAAGACGCGTCTCCCGTCGACGAACTCGGAGACGAAGACGACGTCGAGCGCCATCTTCTCGCGCATCGCGTGCAGCACCTCGTTGACCGAGCCGTCGACCAGCGCATCGCTCGAATCGGCCGTGGCGACGAGCAGCTCGGAGATGGTGACGCCGACATCGGTGTGCTGGTCGCGAAACGTGTCCATGGGCTATTTTCGCCGCACTCCGCGCCGAACGCGGCCTGCGATCGGTCAGAACAGGCCGTCGATCTCGCCGTCGGCGTTGACGTGGATGCCTTCCGCCGCAGGCGAGCGGGGCAACCCGGGCATGGTCATGACGTCGCCGCAGATCGCGACGATGAATCCGGCGCCAGCGGCCAGCCGCACTTCGCGCACGGGCAGCACGTGTCCCGACGGCGCGCCCAGCAGCTTGGGATCGGCCGAGAACGACACCTGTGTCTTGGCCATGCAGACCGGAAGGTGGCCGTAGCCGGCGCTGGCGAAGTTGTCGAGGTCGGATGCCGCCCTGGCCGAGAGGGCGACCTCGGCTGCGCCGTAGATGCGCGTGGCGATGGTCCGGATCTTCTCGGCCAGCGGCATGTCGCTCGGGTAGAGCGGCGTGAACGACGCTGCGCCGGAGTCGCAGCGTGCGACGACGCTGCGCGCCAGCTGCTCGGCGCCGGCGGCGCCGTCGGCCCAGTGCCGGCACTGCACCGCCTCGACCTCGAACTCGGCGGCGCAGATCTCGGCGACGAGGCGATGCTCGGCATCGGTGTCGGAGGTGAAATGGTTGATCGCGACGATCGCCGGGACGCCGAACTGGCGCACGTTGCGGACGTGCCTGCCGAGGTTGACCAGGCCGCGCCGCAAGGCGGCGAGGTCTTCGGTTCCCAGCGCGCCGACCGGAACGCCGCCGTTGTACTTGAGCGCGCGCACTGTCGCGACGATCACGGCGCAGGCAGGTTCCAGCCCGGCTTCGCGGCACTTGATGTCGAAGAATTTCTCCGCACCCAGGTCTGCGCCGAAGCCCGCTTCGGTGACGCAGTAGTCGCCGAGCTTGAGCGCCGCGCGCGTGGCGATCACCGAATTGCAGCCGTGGGCGATGTTGGCGAACGGGCCGCCGTGGATGAGCGCCGGCGAGCCCTCGATCGTCTGCACGAGATTGGGCCGGATCGCGTCCTTCAGGAGTGCGGTCATGGCGCCGGCCGCCTTCAGGTCGCCGGCCGTGACCTGCCTGCCTTCGCGCGTGGATGCGACCACGATCCTCGCCAGTCGCTGTTCGAGATCGGCGAGATCGGCGGCGAGGCAGAAGCAGGCCATCACCTCGGACGCGACCGTGATGTCGAAGCCGCTTTCGCGTGCGAAGCCGTTGGTGCCGGGCCCCGAGGCGCCGCCGAGTCCGATCGTCACGGCACGCAGTGCGCGGTCGTTCATGTCGACGACGCGGCGCCAGGCGATCCGACGCGTGTCGATGCCGAGCGCGTTGCCCCAGTACACGTGGTTGTCGATCAGCGCCGCCAGCAGGTTGTGCGCCGAGGTGATGGCGTGGAAGTCGCCGGTGAAGTGCAGGTTGATGCGCTCCATCGGCATCACCTGCGCGCGGCCCCCGCCGGTCGCGCCGCCCTTGGCGCCGAAGACCGGCCCGAGCGACGGCTCGCGCAAGGCGATGACCGCCTTCTTGCCGATGCGGTTCAGCGCATCGCCGAGGCCGATCGTGGTCGTCGTCTTGCCTTCGCCAGCGGGCGTCGGGTTGATCGCGGTCACGAGCACGAGCCGGCCGTCGGGCCGGTCTTTCAGGGAGAGAAGGTAATCGCGCTCGAGCTTGGCGATGTGCTTGCCGAACAGCTCCAGCGCGTCGGGCGGGATGCCTGCCGCGGAGGCGACCTCGCTGATCGGACGGAGGCGGCTGGCGCGGGCGATGGCGAGGTCGTGCGACATGGCGATGAATGGCTGGAACGGGCCCGGCAAAGTGTCGCACGGCGCATCGGCGCCATCGGCCCCGGGATAGCGAGCCGATCGCTCCGGGCCGGCCCGCGCTATGCTCTCCGGCTGCCGGATTTCGCCGGCATCCGATCACACCAAGAAGGAGCCTCATGGCCATCTCGTCTGTTCGCACCGGTGGATCGCGCGAGTCCGGCCTCGATGCCGGGCTGCTCGTCCTGCGTCTCGTGCTCGGCATCCTGGTCCTGCTGCACGGGATCAGCAAGCTGCCTCCGCCGCCGGCGTTCATCACGAGCCTGCTGGCCAAGTCCGACCTGCCGAGCTTCCTGGCGTACGGGGTCTACCTCGGCGAGATCGTCGGTCCGTTGCTCATCATCGTCGGCGTCTGGACGCGTCTTGGCGCCTTCCTGATCGCCGGCAACATGATCGTGGCGCTGGCCCTGGTGCACACGAAGGACCTGTTCCATCTCGGCCCGCAGGGCGGCTACGCCCTGGAGTTGCAGGCGATGTATCTGTTCACGGCACTGGCTGTCATGCTGCTCGGCGCCGGGCGCTTCAGCATCGGCGGGCGCTTCGGGCCGATGAACTGACGGCGTCGGTCGCCGGGCCGGTCAGGCGTCGAGCGCTTCGAAGCCGCCGTCGCGACGCAGCGGAGCGCTCTCGGCGCCGCAGAGCAGGGCGACGAACTGCGCCGCCAGCGTCGCGTCGTGGGCCGTCCGGCTCACACCCGCGCTGTAGACAGTCGACAGCCCGAACGGCTCGGGCAGCACGCCCGCCAGCGCCAGCCCCGGCGTGTAGTGGATCTCGGTGACCTGGGTCGAGCCGATCGCTCCGGGCTTGCCGCGCTCCGCGAGGGCGGCCATCGCGGTCGATCCGTTGGGGTAGACCATCAGCCGCGTGCCCAGCGCGCGGCGCACGTCGAGCTGTTCCAGCACCGAGGCGATGTGCTGGCCGGCAGTCGACTTGAGGATGTCCGGCACGTAGAACTCTGGCGCGGCGAGCAGCGCCGCCTTCAACGATGCGGCGGAGTCGACGGTCGGCGCCGCTTCGCCGGCACGCGCTGCCACGCCGGTCCGGACACGCCCGATCGGCGCGGCGCCATCGGCCTCGATCGCGCCGTTTCCCTGCAGGGCGCGCAGCATCGCATCGGTGACGATGAGCACGTCGCAGGGCGCCCCGCCCATCAGCGTTTCCTTCATCGCGCCGACGGCACCGAAACGGGCCTCGACGGTCGCGCCGGTGCGCGTCTCGAAAGTCGCCGTCAGCGCCTTCACGAGGCCTTGCACCGCGCCCGCGCAGAGGACGTGCAGTGCGCGCGCCGACGATGCCCTGGTCGATGCCGCCGCCATGTCATTGCTCCGGTTTCGCGCCCGAAATCTTGACGATGGTCGCCCATTTGGCGATGTCGGCCTGCAGGTAGCGGGTGAAATCGGCGACACTCATGACCAGCGGCGTCGCACCCTGCGCGGCCCAGGCGCTGACCGTCTCGGGCTGGCTGGCGATGCGCGAGATCTCGGCGTTGAGCTTCGACACGATCGCGGGCGGCGTGCCCTTCGGCGCCAGCACGCCGAGCCAGATCGTGGTCTCGTATTTCGGCACGCCGGCTTCGGCGATCGTCGGCACGTCGGGCAGGACGGACGAGCGCTTGACGCCGGTCGTGCCCATCGCCTTGACGTTGCCGGCACGGATCTGCTCGGCCATCGTCGGCACGGCGTCGAACATCATGTCGACCTGGCCGCCCAGCACGTCGTTGCGCGCACCGGAGCTGCCGCGGTAGGGGATGTGCACGATGGAGACACCGGCCATCGCCTTGAACAGCTCGCCGGCCATGTGGTACGGCGTGCCCGGCCCCGACGACGCGTACGACAGCGCGCCCGGCTTGCTCTTCGCGAGCTTGATGAGCTCGGCGAGGTTGGCCACCGGCAGGGTCTTGCGCGTGACCAGCACGAGGTCCGATGCGTTGATGGGCGCGACCGGCGCGAAGTCGCGCATCAGCTGGAACGGCTTGGTGGCGAACAGCGATTCGTTCACGGTGTGGGTGTTCGACATCAGCAGCAGCGTGTACCCGTCGGGCGCGCTCTTGGCAACGGCGTCGGTGCCGATGATGGAGCCGGCGCCAGGTCGGTTGTCGACGATGAAGCTCTGGCCCATCGCATCGCTGAGCCGCTGCGCAAGGAACCGCGCGTAGACGTCGGCCGAGCCACCGGCAGCGAACGGCACGATGATCTTGACCGTGTGGCTCGGGTACGCGTCGGCGGCGCGGGACGCGACAGCCGCGGTGCAGGCCGCGACGGCGAGCGCGCCATGAGCCACGAAACGAACGAACGACGAGCGGGTGAGGGCGTGCAAGTGAGGGTCTCCATCGTCGCGGCGGCCTGGATGGCCCGCTGCGATGCGCCCGCATGCTAACGATCCGGCAATGGCCTTGCCGCCGTGATATACCCGCCCGTTCCCATGGCGGACGGCAAGCACATGAACCAAGTCGAACCAATGCCTCTCGATGCGACAGTCAGCCGAGCGCTGGCGTCGGTCACCACCGCGACGCTGACGACGGTGCTGCTCAAGAAGGGCCTGCGCAACGTCTGGATCCGGGGCGCGGCGCCGATCGGCGTCGCGGTCGGCCAGCGTCGCGTCGGTCGGGCCTTCACGCTGCGCTTCGTGCCGGCCCGCGAAGACCTCGCCACGCCCGCGTCGTGGGCCTCGCCGATCTCGACCCGGGCCGCCATCGAGGCGATGCCGGCGGGCGCCATCGCCGTGGTCGACGCGATGGGCGTCAGCGACGCCGGCATCTTCGGCGACATCCTCTGCGCACGCATGCAGAAACGCGGTGTCGCGGCGCTGGTCAGCGATGGTGTCGTCCGCGATCTGGCCGGCGTGCTCGCGACGCGGCTGCCGGTGTGGTGTCACGGCACCGCGGCACCGGCATCGGTGACGGGCCTGACCTTCGTCGGCTGGCAGGAGCCGATCGGTTGCGGTGGCGTCGCGGTGATGCCGAACGACGTCATCGTCGCCGACGACGACGGCGCTGTCGTCATTCCAGCCGACCTGCTCGACGAGGTGGTCGCCACGTCGCTCG
>CAZZVH010000119.1:0-9243 GCA_964657365.1 uncultured Burkholderiaceae bacterium | reverse complement strand
CGGGCGCCGGCACGCTGCGCTCGCAGCCTAGGAGATCGGCGTTCCGGCGTGTGCCCTGGAGCGACCGGCTGGTGGTCGTGGCTGCGCCGCCGTGGCATCGGTCACGGTGTCATCGGTAACGGGAGTTGTCTGCGGCGCGCTAGTCGGCCCAGCGCGGCTTTCGCTTGTCGATGAAGGCCTGCACGCCCTCGAGGGCCGACTCGTCCATCATGTTGCTGGCCATCGTCCGGCCGGCATCCTGGTAGGCAGCCTCGATGCCGCGCTCCAGCTGGCGATAGAAGAGTTGCTTGCCCATCGCCACGGCCACCGCCGGCTTGGCGACGATCGAGGCGACCAGCGATTCCACCGCCGCGTCGATCCCGCTCGCCGTGGCGACGCGGTTGACCAGGCCCCTGGCTTTGGCTTCGTCGGCGGAGATGAAGTCGCCGGTGACCAGCATCTCGAAGGCCTGCTTGCGCAGCACGTTGCGCGAGAGCGGCACGCTCGGCGTCGAGCAGAACAGGCCGAAGTTGATGCCGCTGACGGCGAAACGCGCGTCGTCCTGCGCCACGGCCAGGTCGCAGGCCGCGACCAGCTGGCAGCCGGCGGCGGTGGCGATGCCCTGGACCTTGGCGATCACCGGCACGGCCAGGTTCTGGATCGACAGCATCATGCGCGAGCACTGCGCGAACAGCGCCTCGTAGAACGCCTGCGACGGCTCGGCGCGCATCTCCTTCAGGTCGTGGCCGGCGGAGAACGCCTTGCCGGTGGCCCCGATCACGACCACCCGTGCCGTGGCATCGGTGGCGACGGCGTCGAGCTCCGCCTGCAACGCATCGAGCATCGCCGCACTGAGCGCGTTGAACGACGCGGGCCGGTTGAGCACGAGCGTGACCGCGCCGCGGCTGTCGCGCTCGCGGATCACGAACGGCAGGGCGGAAGCGACGGGGTCGGGCATCGGTCTCTCCTAGGCGTCGGGCGCGACGCGCGCCCTCTCGCGCAACTGGAACTTCTGGATCTTGCCGGTCGATGTCTTCGGGATCGCCTCGAAGCGGATGTCCCTGGGCGTCTTGTAGGCAGCCAGAAGCGTCCTGCAGTGGGCGATGAGCTCTGCCGCGGTGACGCTCGCGTCCGGGCGCAGCTCGACGAAGGCCAGCGGCGTCTCGCCCCACTTCGCGTCGGGGCGGGCGACCACGGCGCAGGCGAGCACGGCCGGATGCCGGTACAGCGCTTCCTCGACCTCGAGCGAGCTGATGTTCTCGCCGCCCGAAATGATGATGTCCTTGCTGCGGTCGCGGATCTTCACGTAGCGGTCGGGCTCGAGCACCGCCAGATCGCCGGTGTGGAACCAGCCGCCAGCGAACGCTGCGTCTGTCGCCTTCGGGTTCTTGAGGTAGCCGTTCATGACGATGTTGCCGCGGAACATGATCTCGCCCATGGTGTTGCCATCGGCGGGCACCTCGTGCATCGTGTCCGGATCCATCACGGTCATGCCTTCCTCGAGCGCGTAGCGCACGCCCTGCCGGCCGTTGAGCCTGACCTGCTCCGTCAGCGGCGCCCCTGCCCAAGCGTCGCGCTTCACGGCGACCGCGGCCGGGCCGTAGACCTCGGTGAGCCCGTACACGTGCGTGATGTCGAAGCCGATGCGGGCCATGCCCTCGATCATGGTCGCCGGCGGCGCGGCGCCTGCGACCATCGCCCTGACCCGGCCGATTCCCGCACGCATCGGCTCGGGCGCCGCGAGCAGGAGGTCGTGGACGATCGGCGCGGCGCAGTAGTGGTCGACACGTTCGTCGCGCATCGCACCGAGGATCGTCTTCGCATCGACACGGCGCAGGCAGACGTGCGTGCCGCCCAGCATCGCGACCGTCCACGGGAAGCACCAGCCGTTGCAGTGGAACATCGGCAAGGTCCACAGGTAGCGCGGGAAATGCGGCATCGTCCAGGTCGCGGCGTTGCAGACGGCATTGAGGTAGGCGCCCCGGTGGTGCGTCACCACGCCCTTCGGATCGCCGGTGGTGCCCGAGGTGTAGGACACCGCGATCGCGTCCCACTCGTCCAGCGGGCCGCCGAGCGACGCCACCGGCTCGTGCGTCGCCAGCAGCGTTTCGTACTCGTGGCTGCCGAGCCGGTCGCCCGGGCCGCCGTATTCGCTGTCGCAGACATCGATGACGCGCGGCGTGCGTCCGTGGCGCTCGCGCAGCAGTCTCAGCGCCTCGGCCATCGTCGGCGCCAGCTCGCGGTCGGTGATGAGCACCGCCGTCTCGCAATGGTTCATCTGCCAGGCGAGCAGCGACGCGTCGAGCCGCGTGTTCAGGGTGTTCAGCACGGCATTCAGCGCCGGCACCGCGTAGTGCGCCTCGATCATCTCGGGCGTGTTGTGCAGCATCGCGCTGACGGTGCTGCCACGGCCGACGCCGAAGGCCGCCAACGCGGCCGCGAGCCGCGCCGAGCGCTCCCGCGTCTGGCGCCAGCTGTATCGCCGCGCGCCGTGCACCACCGATTCGAGGTCGCCGAACACCTCGGCGCTGCGTTCGACGAAGCTGACGGGCGACAGCGCCACGAAGTTGGCGGCTGTCTTGCCGAGGCCCTGCTCGTAGATGTTCATCGTGATGGTGCCTCGGGGCGTCGCGTTCAGGAGCCCGTGGCCTCGAGCGCCTGATCGATGTCCCACAGGATGTCGTCGATGTGCTCGAGGCCGACCGAGATGCGGATCATGTCGGGCTTGACGCCGGCGGCGAGCTGCTGCGCGGCGTCGAGCTGCCGGTGCGTGGTCGAGGCCGGATGGATGATGAGCGTGCGCGTGTCGCCGATGTTCGCGAGATGGCTCATGAACTGCGCCGCGTCGATGAACCGGACGCCGGCGTCCAGCCCTCCGGCGACGCCGAACGACAGCAGGCCGGAGCCGCCGGGCACGCCCGCGAAGCTGCGCATCTGACGGCCGACCAGCGCGTGTTGCGGGTGATCGTCGAGCCCCGGATAGTTGACCCAGCCGACGCGTCGGTGCGCCTTCAGGAAGCGGGCGACGGCGAGTGCGTTGGCGCAGTGCCGCTCCATGCGCAGCGGCAGCGTCTCGACGCCCTGCAGGATCTGCCAGGCGCTCGTCGGCGACAACGCAGCCCCGTAGACGCGCAGCGTCTCCATGCGGGCACGCATCGTGAAGCCGAAGTCGCCGAAGGTCTCGAAGAACTTCACGCCGTGATAGCCGCGCGAAGGCTCCGTCATGCCCGGAAACTTGCCGTTGTCCCAGGGGAAGCGGCCGCTCTCGACCATCACGCCGGCGAGGGTCGTGCCGTGGCCGCCCAGATACTTGGTCGCCGAGTGGACGACGATGTCGGCGCCGAAGCGGATCGGGTTGCAGAGATACGGCGAGGGCACCGTGTTGTCGACGATCAGCGGCACGCCGTGCGCATGCGCGACCTCGGCGACGGCGGCGATGTCGAGCACATGCAGGCTCGGGTTGCCGATGCTTTCGGCGAAGACGGCGCGCGTGTTCGGCCGCATCGCCGCCGCGAAGGCGTCGGGCGAGCCGGCGTCGACGAAGCTGGTGGCGATCCCGAGCCGCTCCAGATTCACCGCCAGCATGCTGACCGTGCCGCCATAGAGGGACCCTGCGGCGACGACGTGATCGCCGTGGCCGAGCAGCGTCAGCAGCGCGATCGATTCGGCGGCCATCCCGCTGGCCGAGGCGAGCCCGGCGCGGCCCCCCTCCAGCGCCGCGACCCGCTCCTCCAGCGCCGCGACGGTCGGGTTGGAGAGCCGCGAGTAGACGTTGCCGAAGGTCTGCAGGTTGAACAGGCTGGCCGCATGCTCCGCACTGTCGAACACGAAGCTGGTCGTCTGGTAGATCGGCAAGGCCCGTGCGCCGGTGGCGGCGTCGGGGATCTGGCCGGCGTGGATCGCCAGCGTCTCGGGCGCGAACTGTCGATCGGCCATCGCGGCTCAGACCGGCCGGCGGGCCGAGATCACGCCGGTGTTCACACCGGCCCAGTGCAGCCCGCCGAACAGCCTCGCATGCTCGATCTTGACGCAGCGATCCATCACGACGTCCAGGCCGGCCTCGGCCGCGAGACGTTGCGCTTCCTCGTTCCTGACGCCGATCTGCTGCCAGAAGCATCTGGCGCCGATGGCGATCGCCTGCAGCGCGATGGGCAGCACGTCTTCGGTCCTGCGGAACACGTCGACGATGTCGACCGGGCCGTCGATGCTGTCGAGGCTGGCGTGGCAACGCTCGCCCAGGATCGTCTCGTAGCGCGGGTTCACCGGAATGATGCGGTAGCCGTGCTGCTGCATGTAGTTGGCCGCGAAGTTGCTCGGCCGGTGCCACTCCGCCGAGAGGCCGACGACCGCGATCGTCTTGCTCGACCGGAGGATGCGGCGCAGGGTGGGAATGTCGTCGGCCATGGATCGGTGCGGTGCCGCGCCGGGACTGCGGCGGCAGCGAGCCACCTTACTCGAAAGATGTCGCCGAGGTCATCGGCAAATGCGCGAACGCCGTGGCCAGCGATGGCCGGGCTCGGTGCTAGGAGCCGGCGGTCAGGGCGTCGCCATGCACGGGGAGCACGACCGGATCCGACGACGCGGCGCCGTCACCGTGCGGCGCAGCGTCTGGCGCCATCCACCAGCCCGGGTGGGCTCGGTGCGCGAGGACGGCCTCGCGCAGATGCACGAGCGCCGCACGGCTGGAGACGAGCCGCAGCATCTGCATCGGAGTCAATGCGTCCGGACCGTCGCGCAAGGCATGCTCGACCAGCGCCGCTTCCGCCACGCCCTTGCGGCCGCTCGGCTCGGCCTGCGTGGGCAACGCCTCGACGACGCGGGAGTGCACGCCGGCATCGACGATCGTCGAACGAAACGATGCGAGCCGCGCCTCCACGGCACGGGTCTCGCGACCGGCGTTGGCGAGGATCGTGGGCACCCTCACCTCTTCCGGCGTGAGAAGAAGACCATGCCTGCGCAACGCGCGCCCTGCCGCGACCCTGCTTCCCCAGACGGACATCGGAATGGCGGTGAGCAGGCCGGCGAGGATCGGCGACAGCCACCACGCGAAGCTGTCGCTCGTGTAGACGATGGCGGCGACCCAGATCACCGCGAACAGGGTGTGCAGGCCATGGCGGCGCAACGCCTCGCGCCAGCCGGTCGACGCGTTGTCGCGCGGCGGCGATTTCCAGTCGAGCTTCCAGCCGGTCAAGGCCGCGAGCACGAACTGGGTGTGGAAGACCATCCGCACCGGTGCCAGCAGCATCGAGTGCAGGAATTCGATGAAGGCGCTGACCAGCATCCGGCCGATGCCGCCGAAGCGTCCGGCGTGGCCCCGCCAGACGATCGCCACGATGGAAAACGCCTTGGGGGCGAGCAGGAGAACGCCGGTGAGGCCGAACAGCGTGAGCATGAGCTCGACGTGGGCGGTCGGCCAGGTCGGGAAGAGTTGATAGGGCTCGATGAAATAGGCCGGGTCGGTGCCGGCATGCTGCGCGAACAGGAAGGTCGACAGGACGAGGAAGGCCAGCCAGAGGGGCGACGACGCATAGGCCAGGACGCCCGTGAGGAAGGCCGTGCGATGGACGGGGTGCAGCTCCGGCTCGAACATCAGCCGTGCGTTCTGCAGGTTGCCGTGGCACCAGCGGCGGTCGCGCTGCAGCTCGGCGAGCAGGTTCGGCGGCACCTGCTCGTAGCTGCCCTCGACCTCGTCGGCGACCCAGACCTTCCAGCCGGCGCGGCGCATCAGCGCTGCCTCGACGAAATCGTGCGACAGGATCTCGCCGCTCAGCGAACCCCGGCCTTCGATCGGCGCCAGCGCGCACTGCTCGATGAAGGGCGCCATCCGCAGGATCGCGTTGTGGCCCCAGTAGTGCGATTCGCCGAGCTGCCAGAACCGCATCCCGGCGGTGAACAGCGGCCCGTAGGCGCGGGCGCAGAACTGCTGCACGCGGGCATGGAAGGTCTCGTGGCCGACGGCCTTCGGCGCCGTCTGGATGACACCGGCGTCCGGCTGCGACTCCATCAGTCGCACCAGCGTTGTCAGGCACTCGCCGGTCATGATGCTGTCGGCGTCGAGGACGATGAGATAGCGGTAGGCGGCGCCCCACCGGCGGCAGAAATCGGCGACGTTGCCGGCCTTGCGCTTGCTCCGCAGGCGACGCCAGCGGTAGTGGACGCGCAGGCTCGACCCGTCGCCATCCTGGTGGCTGTCCCGTGCGAGACGCTCGGCGAGGTCGGACCAGGCCGCCTGCTCGGCGGCACGGATATCGGCATCGTTGCTGTCGCTCAACACGTAGACGTCGAAGTTCGAAGCCTCGCCCGTGGAGCGCAGGGATTCGATGGTCGCGGCGAGGCCGCCGAAGACGGTCGGCGCGTGCTCGTTGCAGATCGGCATGACGATGGCGGTGCGCACGGTGGGGTCGATCGGCAGCACCTTGGACTCTTCCGCCCGGCGCGTCAGCGGGCTGGTGCCGGGGCCGCGGATCAGGACGATCGCGCCCATCAGTGCGGTCCAGAAGCCGGCGGAGATCCAGGCGAACAGGATGCCGAAGAGCACGAGCAGGCCGATCTCTTCGACGACCGTCCCGTGGAACGGCAACACCTCGGCCATCGCATGCGTGCCGACCCAGGCGCCGAGAAGGACCAGCGCGATCAGCAGCAGCCGGCGCAACATGATCGGGCGGTGATCGTGGTGCTCCGAACGCGGCGGCGCGCCGGCCGTCTTGCCGACCAGACGACGCCAGCCGCGCCGCAGCAGCGACCCGGCCCACGGCTCCGCCCGCATCGACGAGCGCACGAGGGCGGGATGGGGATCGGGTGGTCTCACGGCTTGTCGGATTCTGCAGGGAGGATATAGCTCCACGTTTCCGTGATCGACGCCTGTTGCTGTCGGAGATACGCCCGAAGCTCGACCGGCCGGGCCGCGTCGAGCCGCTTCACGCGGACCGTCATCCGCCAGGCGCCGCTGACCGGGTTGCGGAACACGTTGCGCTCGTGGATCTCCGCGTTGGCATCGACCCAGACCACCGGCTCGAGCGCGGCTCCCGGGGCGAGAGCGCGCATCGTCGGGCCGTCGAAGTCGACGACGAAGTTGATGTCGCCGTCGGCGCGTTGCGTGAAGCCCCGGCCGCGCCTGGTCTGGATGACCCAGCCCTTCCCGGTGGGCGTCGTGCCCGCGGACTGCCAGCGGATGCGGTAGGCGAACTCGAGCGGCCGGCCGAGCGGCGTCGGCATCGCGTCGGGCACCCAGTACGCGACGATGTTGTCGTTGGTCTCGTCGGGCGTCGGAATCTGCACCAGCTCGACGCGGCCCGGGCCCCAGCTGCCGGAGGGCTCGATCCAGGCACTCGGCCGACGCTCGTACTGCGCTTCCGGATCCTCGTAGCTCGACGGCGATCGGTCGCGCTGCATCAACCCGAAGCCGCGCATGTCCTTCATCGCGAACGACGTGATCAGCAGGCGCTTCGGGTTCACCAGTGGCCGCCAGATCCATTCGCCGTTGGCGTTCTGGATCGACAGCCCGTCGGAGTCGTGGACCTCGGGGCGGTAATCGTCATGCCCGGGCTGGTTCTCGCCGAAGGTGAACATGCTCGTCAACGGAGCCAGCCCGAGCTTGGCGACACGGTCCCGGAGGAACACCCGCGCCGTGACCTGCATCGTCGTCTCGACACCCGGAGTGAGCACGAAGCGGTAGGCCCCCGCCACCCGCTTCGAATCGAGCAGCGCGTAGATGACGAGCGCCGTCGCTTTCGGCTTGGGCCGCTCGACCCAGAACTCGACGAAGCGCGGAAACTCCTCGCCCGTCGCCGAGGCCGTGTCGACCGCCAGGCCGCGTGCCGACAGGCCGTAGCCCTGGCCCTTGCCGAGGGCCCGGAAATAGCTGGCGCCCTGGAACACCAGCACCTCGTCCTTGTAGTTCGGCGTGTTCAGGGCGTAGTGGACGCGAAAACCGTTGAAGCCGAGATCGGCGAGCTTGCTCCGATCGAACTTGTTGCGGCCGTAGTCGAACGACGCCGGATCGAACGGGACGGCCACGGTTCCGGAGGGCTCGATCACGTTGACGCGGATCGGCTCCGGCACCGTCCTGCCCTGGTGGAAGAACATCAGCTCGAACGGCAGGTTGTCGCCGTGCCACAGCGCCTTCTCGGGCCGGAACCGGATGTCGCGATAAGCGTCGTAGTCGAGGTCGCGCAACTCGGGCGGCATGCGGATCGCGGCCGGCTTGTAGGGGGCGGCTGCCAGGTCGTGGGCACGCGTCGCGACGTCGTCGAAGCCGAACGCACCCGCCGATCCGGCCGCGACGGCCAGGCAAAGAAGCGCCGAAGCGTGGAAAAGGCGTCGGCGGAGCGAGAGAACCGTCATGCGCTGGACACGGGTAAGCGGGGTTGCACCAGGGACTAACGCGCCAAGGGCGCGAATGCCGACAAAGGCGCGCGAAACCACATGCAACGCCACCGGACCCTGCCGTGTCGATCGCTCCATGCGACAGCCCGACGGGGCGCGCCGGGCCATGCAAGAGCAGGGCCCGCGACCGCTGCGAAGCGGCCGCCGGCACAGCTTAACCGCGATCAGTGCTGGCTGCGATCGAAGAACTGCTCGTCTTCCGTCGAGCCCTTCAGCGCCCCGGTCGACGCCTCCCGCTCGATCGTCGTCGTCACCGCGTCGAAATAGCCGGTGCCGACCTCGCGCTGATGCTTGACGGCGGTGAAGCCCTTCGCCGCCGCCGCAAACTCCGATTCCTGAAGCTCCACGAAGGCGGTCATGTTGTCTCGCGCATAGCCGTGCGCCAGGTGGAACATCGAGTAGTTGAGGCTGTGGAATCCGGCCAGCGTGATGAACTGGAACTTGTAGCCCATGGCGCCGAGCTCGCGCTGGAACCTGGCGATGGTCGAATCGTCCAGGTTCTTCTTCCAGTTGAAGCTGGGCGAACAGTTGTAGGCGAGGAGCTTCCCTGGAAACTTCCTGTGGATCGCCTCGGCGAAGGTCTTGGCATAGGCCAGGTCGGGCTTGCCGGTCTCGCACCAGACCATGTCGGCATGCTCGGCGTAGGCGAGCCCGCGCGAAACGGCCTGCTCGAGGCCCGGCACGGTGCGGTAGAAGCCCTCGACCGTGCGCTCGCCGGTGAGGAAGCCCTTGTCGTTGGGGTCGACGTCGCTCGTGACGAGGTCGGCCGCTTCCGCGTCGGTCCGGGCGATCACCAGGGTCGGGGTGCCCATGACGTCGGCGGCCAGGCGCGCCGCGCTGAGCTTGGCGACCGCTTCGCGGGTCGGCACGAGCACCTTG
>CAZZVH010000118.1:0-9265 GCA_964657365.1 uncultured Burkholderiaceae bacterium | reverse complement strand
TGCCCAGTCTCGGCAAGCCGACCAAGTTCGAAGTGCGCGACGGGGCGTTCTGACGGCCTCTGACGATGGTCGCTTCCGAACTGCGCGAACCGGTCGACGCCTCGAGTCAGCGCATCGAGGTGCTGACGTCGGCCGACGTCGATGCCGGCCTCGCGCTCTCCGATGCCGCGGGCTGGATGCAGACGCAGGACGACTGGGCCCTCTTCATCGGTGCGGGCCGGGCGTTCGGCCTGCGCGACGATCGCGGCCGGCTCGTGGCCACCGCGGCCTCGCTGCGCTATGGCGATCGCGCCTGGATCTCCCTGGTGCTGGTCGCGGCCGAGGCGCGCCACCGTGGCCTGGCCAGTGCGTTGATGGCGCGCTGCATCGAGGCGGTCGCGGCGAGCGGCGCCACGCCGGTGCTGGACGCGACGCCGGCCGGCGCCGCGGTCTATCGCCGGCTCGGTTTCGCGCCTGGATTTTCGTTCGCGAGGTGGGAGGGGCCGTGCGGCATCGGAGCCCGGGCCGATGGCGCTCCTGACGAGCCTGGCCATGCCGCGGGCAAGCGAGCCCAGCTGCACGCTGCCGATCACGTCGGCCTGCTCGACCGCGTCGCGGCGCTCGACCGCGCCGCCCATGGTCTCGATCGTCGCTTCCTGCTGGAATCGTTCCTGGCCCGGCCTGCCACGCGGCTCTGGCTGGCCGACGACGGCCGCGGCTTCGTCATCGCACGCGCGTCCCGTCGTGGCTGGCAGATCGGCCCGCTGGTGGCCGCCGACGAGCCACAGGCGGTTGGCCTGATGAACGCCGCGCTCGACGATCTGCCGCCGCGCGCCGGTGGCGGCGTCGTCATCGACATTCCCACGGCGCACCGCGTTCTCGCCGACGCGCTGGCGTCGCGTGGCTTCGCCGTGCAGCGTCCGTTCGTGCGCATGGCGCTCGGCGACGACAGTGCGAGCCGGCTCGCTGCCGGCAGCTTCGCCCTCGCGGGCCCGGAGTACGGTTGATGGACAACAGACACGGCCTGACGCCGATCGATCTCTGGCGCGACGTCGACGCGCTGCGCGGGCGGCTGCGCGAAGGCCTCGCCATCCCGGCCCATCCGCTGGCGCTCGATGCGCAGCGCCGCTTCGATCCGCGCCGGCAGCGGGCGCTGACGCGCTACTACCTCGATGCCGGGGCCGGCGGACTGGCGGTCGGCGTGCACACGACGCAGTTCGCGATCCGCGAGGCCGGCCTCTACGCGCAGGTGCTGGGCCTCGCCGCCGAGACCGCCCGCCACTGGCCCCGGCACGGCAAGCCGCCGGTGCTGGTCGCCGGCCTGTGCGGCCGCACCACGCAGGCCGTGGCCGAGGCGCGCACGGCGGTCGGCCTGGGCTATCACGCCGGACTGCTGAGCCTCGCGGCGATGCGGGGCGAGGGCGACGACGCACTCATCGCGCACTGCGAGGAGATCGCGCGCGAGATGCCGCTGATCGGCTTCTACCTGCAGCCGGCGGTCGGCGGCCTGGACCTCGGCGTGCCGTTCTGGACCCGCTTCGCGGCGATCGAGAACGTCGTCGCCATCAAGGTCGCACCGTTCAACCGGTACCGCACGCTCGACGTCGTCCGTGGCGTGGTCGCCGCCCATGCCGAAGACCGGGTCGTGCTCTACACCGGCAACGACGACCACATCGTCCTCGATCTCGTCACGCCGTTCGTCTCGATGCGCGACGGCCGTGCGGTGACCGTGCGCTTCCGCGGCGGCCTGCTCGGTCACTGGTCGGTGTGGACCAGGAGCGCGGTCGACCTGCTCGAGCGTTGCAAGGAAGCGGTGGCCGACGCCGAACGCGGCATCGACATCCCCGCCGAGCTGCTGGCGCTCGACAGCCGCGTCACCGACTGCAACGCCGCCTTCTTCGACGTCGCGCATGCGTTCCACGGCTGCATCGCCGGCTGCCACGAGGTGCTGCGCCGGCAGGGCCTGCTCGACGGCATCCGGTGCCTGGATCCCGAGGAAGGGCTCAGCCCCGGCCAGTCGGAAGAGATCGGGCGCGTCTGCCGCGAGCATGCGGATCTGTCCGACGACGCGTTCGTCGCCGACAACCTCGCGCACTGGCTCGACGGAGATCCACGGGGCTGACGGACGTCGGAACTCTCCGACTCGACGTGCCCCCCGGGCCTGACGCGGCGCGAATGGCGTCACCTACCCCGTCGCCGCGCCCGTCTCCGCAGAATCAGTGCTTGCCTCATCGCGGTCCCCGGGACCCCGCCATTCCATGAATCGCCTGCGCACCTATGTCGTCGAAGACAGTTCCGTCATCCGCCAGAACCTCACGGAAACGCTGGAAGAGAACGCCCCGGTGCAAGTCGTCGGCTGCGCCGAAGACGAAGCGGGCGCCGTCGCCTGGCTGCGCGATCCGGCGCACGACTGCGATCTGGTCATCATCGACATCTTCCTGCGGGCCGGCAACGGGCTGGGCGTGCTGAAGAGCCTGGCGCAACTCGAGCGGAGCACGCGTCGGGTGGTGCTCAGCAACCACGCCACGCCGGAGATTCGCGCCAAGTGCACCGAGCTGGGCGCCGATCGCGTCTTCGACAAGTCGAACGAGATCGAGGAGATGCTCGGCTACTGCAACCGGCTCGCCGCCCCGGCGACTCACTCCATGCCGAGCAGCTTGTAGATCCGGCGCGTGTAGACGCCGAACGCTTCGTGCGTCTTCATGTCGAGCGTGCGCGGATGCGCCAGCTCGATTTCGAAGTCGTCGGCCATGCGCGCCGGGCCGGCCGTGAACACGACGACGCGGGTGCCGAGGAACACCGCTTCGGAGATGCCGTGGGTGACGAACAGGATCGTCTTGCCCGATTCCTTCCAGATCCGGAGCAGCTCGAGATTCATCTTCTCGCGCGTCAACGCGTCGAGGGCGCCGAACGGCTCGTCCATCAGCACCAGCTTCGGGTCGTGCACGAGGGCGCGGGCGATCGCCGCCCGTTGCTGCATGCCACCCGAGAGCTCGTAGGGCCGCTTCGACTCGGCACCGGCCAGGCCGACCATCGCCAGCAGGCCGCGGGCACGCTCGCGGCTTTCGGCCATCGGCAAGCCGAGGATCTCGGCCGGCAGCAGGACGTTGTCGAGAATGGTCCGCCACTTGAGCAGGAGCGGCTGCTGGAAGACCATGCCGATGTCGCGCGCCGGGTCGAACGGCGTCGCCGCCGAGCCGATCGTCACGGTGCCAGCGTCCTGCTGGTGCAGGCCGGCGAGGATCTTCAGCAGCGTGCTCTTGCCGCAGCCCGACGGGCCGACCAGGCAGGCGAGCTCGCCGGGCATCACGTCGAAGCTGGCGTCGGAGATCGCGAGGTGCGCCTTCTCGCCGCGCCCATAGCTCTTGGCGACGCCGTCGAGATGGATGAAAGGCTGCTGGCCGGCGCTCGCCATCACGAGACCCGCGCGTCGGGCACGACGAACGCGTGCTCGAGCGCCACCACCGCGCCGTAGAGCACCATGCCGATGAAGGTGATGAGCAGCACCGCCATGAACATCGCCGCGGTGTCGAGCGTGACCTGGACCTGCAGCATCAAGTAGCCGAGGCCCTTGTCGGAGCCGAGGAATTCGCCCACGATCGCGCCCGCCACGGCGAGGATCGCGGCGACCTTCATGCCCGAGAAGATGTACGGCAGCGCGCCGGGCAGCTGGATCTTGACGAAGGTCTGCCAGCGCGAGCCGCGCAGGCTCTTCACGAGATCGAGCAGGTCGGGCTCCACCTCGCGCAGGCCGCGCACGGTGGTCAGCAGGATCGGGAAGACGCAGATCGAGAACGCGATCAGCATGTTCGGGACGATGCCGTACTTGAACCAGACGATGATGAGCGGGCCGAGGGCGACCTTCGGAATCATGTTGAGGCTGACCAGCAGCGGCATCATCAGCGCCTCGAGCGGGCGCGACCACGTGAAGGCCAGGGCCAGCAGCACGCCGGCGACGAGGGCGCCGATGTAGCCGCCGAAGATCTCCGTCGCCGTCACCAGGCCGTTGCTCCACCACTGGTAGTTGGAATGCGCCAGCGTCGCCGCGGTGTCGATCGGCGACGGCATGACGAACTTCGGCACGTTGCCGAACTTCACGAACAGGTACCAGACCAGCAGCAGCGCGAGATGCGAAGCCAGCGCCAGCAGGATGCGTGTCGAGCGCACGGAAGTCGGGGTCATCGGCGAGGAGGAAGGAGCGGCGCGGGACAGGTGTGCGCGTCGATGATAGGGCCGCGCTCCGCCGCATCGGGGTCATTGCTCTCCCGGATTCGCTCCGGCGCTGGCTAGACTGGGCGCCGATCTGCATTCACCGGAAGTCGCCATGCCCATGCTTCGTCGTCTCGCCCTCTCTCTCGTCGCGCTCGCCGCTGCGGCATCCGCTGCGCCGGCGCTGGCCCAGCAAAAGGTCGACTTCATCCTGAACTGGGTTCCGGGCGGCGACCACGCACCGTACTACTTCGCCAAGAAGATGGGCTGGTACAAGGACGCCGGGATCGATCTCAATCTCGAGCCGGGCAAGGGCTCGGCAGCCGCCGTGCAACGTGTCGGCGCGGGCTCCGACCAGCTCGGCCTGGCGGACATGCCGACGGCGCTGACGCTGCGCGGCAAGGGTGCCGACACGGTCGGCGTCTTCAACGTCTACGCCAATTCGCCGCAGGGGCTGTACTGGCTGAAGAGCTCGGGCATCAAGTCGGTGAAGGACCTGGCGGGCAAGAAGGTCGGCAATCCCGCCGGCGATGGCGCACGCACGATCTGGCCGGCGCTGGCCAAGGCCAACGGCATGGATCCGAACGCGATCACGTGGGTCAACATCGACGCCAACTCGAAGCTCGCCGCGCTGAAGGCGCACTCGATCGACGCCACGACCTCGTTCTACAACCTCCATGCCGTCTTCAAGCGCGAGCTCGGCGACGACATGGGCTTCATCGCCTGGAAGGACGCCGGGCTCAACACCTACGGCAACACCGTCATCGTCAACGCCGACTACCTGAAGAAGAACAAGGCGACGGTGGCCGCGTTCGTGAAGGTGACGCAGAAGGCCTTCGCCGCCTGCGTGGCGACGCCCAAGCCCTGCGTACAGGCGCTGATCGACGCGAACGGCGCCCTGAACTACGACAACGAGATGCAGAACTGGGAGCTCGTCGAGGTGCTGATGCGCGACAAGTACTCGACGACGACGGCCCTCGGCATCCTGGACGACGCGCGCATGGCTTCCGACTACGAGCTGGTCAAGACCTACATCGGCCTCGACGCGCCCTTCGACCTCAAGAGCGCCTACACCAACGAATTCCTGGACCGCTCCATCAAGATGCCGAAATGAGCACCGTGGCCGCCCCCCGCATCAAGACCACCGTCGTCGGCTCGTATCCGGTGCCGGAGTGGCTGATCGCGGCGCCTTCCGAGCAGGGCCTGATCGACGCGACGCGCGTCGTCATCGCCACCCAGGAAGCCGCCGGCGTCGACGTCGTCTGCGACGGCGAGCTCTACCGCTTCGATCTCAACCACCCCGAGACCAACGGGATGATCGAGTACTTCGTGCGGCCGATGAAGGGCGTGCGCTACGAGATGACCTTCGACGAGGTCACCGCCTACCGTGCCCTGCCCGGCATGCGCTTCCGCACCCGGCCGCCGGGCGTCGTCGAGGGCCCGGTCACGAGCGGCACGCTCGACCTTCCGCTCGCGTGCCAGCGCGCGGCGGCCCTGGCCACGCACACCTTCAAGTTCACCGTCACCGGCCCGCACATGCTGGCCAAGACCCTGCTCGACCGGCACTATGCCGGCACGCCCGAGCTCGCCCATGCCATCGCCGACGTGCTCGCCGAGCAGGTCGCCCATCTCGACGCCGATGTCGTCCAGATCGACGAGGCCAACCTGCCCGGCCACCCCGAGGAGTGGGAATGGGCCGCGTCGGCGATGAACCGCGTGCTCGATGCCGTGAAGACGACGCCGGCGGTACATCTGTGCTTCGGCAACTACGGTGGCCAGAGCGTGCAGAGCGGCACCTGGGAGCATCTGATGCGCTACCTCAACGCGCTGCACGCCGATCACGTGGTGCTCGAATGCGCGCACCGCCCGCCCGAAGAGCTGGCCGTCTTCAAGGACCTGAAGCCGGAGATCGGCTTCGGCCTCGGCGTCGTCGACATCAAGGCGACGGAAGTGGAGTCGGCCGACGCGGTCGCCCGCGCCATCGAGCGCGCCGAGACGCTGCTCGGCAAGGGCCGCGTCAAGTACATCCACCCCGACTGCGGCTTCTGGATGCTCAAGCGCCCGATCGCCGATGCGAAGATCCGCGCCCTCGCCAGGGGCCGTGACCTGTACGAAGGCCGGATGGCCTAGATTGCCTTGAACTTGTCGCGCAGCGCCTGCGTGGCGCCGCGCAGCACGCCGAGATCGCTGCCGACGGCGACGAAGCGGGCTCCCATTGCGAGGTAGCGCCGGGCATGCGCCTCCACCGGCGCCAGGATGCCGATCGCCTTGCCGGCCGCATCGACGGCGTCGAACACCGCCTTGATCGCGGCCTGCGATTCCGGATGCTCCGTGTCGTTCAGGTGTCCGTATGCGGCCGAGAGATCCGCGGGGCCGATGAAGACGCCGTCGATGCCTTCGACGGCGGCGATCTCCCGCGCCGCCTCCAGGCCCTTGCGGCTTTCGATCTGCACCAGCACGCAGATCTGCTCGTTGATCGTCTTGAAGTAGTCGGCCACGGTGCCGAACCGGTTGCTGCGCGTCGAGACCGAGACGCCGCGGATGCCTTGCGGCGGATAGCGCGTCGCCGCCACCGCGGCCTTCGCTTCCTCGACCGTCTCGACCATCGGCACGAGGATGTTGAAGAAGCCGGCGTCGAGCAGCCGCTTGATCTCGACCGCGTTGTTCGAGGCCGGCCGCGCCACCGGCGCGCTGACGCTGTCCTTCAGCGCCATCAACTGCGGCACGAAGGTGGTGACGTCGTTGAGCGCATGTTCGCCGTCGAGCAGCAGCCAGTCGAAGCCGGCGAGGCCGAGCACTTCGACCGGTGTGGCGCCGACCAGCGAGGTCCAGCAGCCGATCAGCGTCTCGCCGGCGAGCAGGCGGCGGCGAAACGAATTGGGAAACGAAGAATAGGGAACATTGGGCGTGGTCATGGCGTGGTCCTGTGGCTGGCGTGGGCGTCGTCGTGCACGACGCGATGCTTCATTCGATCTTGACGCCGCCGGCCGCGACGACCGTGGCCCAGCGCTTCTGTTCCTTCTCGAAGAAGGCCGTGAATTCCGCCGGCGACATCGTGTAGACCTCGGCGCCCTGCACCGTGAGCTTCGAGCGGATCTCCGGCGAACGGATGATGCGCGTGAGCTCGGCATTGAGCCGGGCCACGATGTCCGGCGGCGTGCCCTTTGCGACGAGCAGGCCCTGCCAGGTGCCGGACTCGAAGCCGGGCACGCCCTGCTCGGCGATGGTCGGCACGTTGGGCAGCAGGGGCACGCGCGTCGCCTTCGAGACGGCGAGCACCTTCAGCCTGCCGGACTGCACGAAGGGAAGCGTCGCGAGCATGCCGTTCATCAGCACCTGGGTCTGGCCCGCGACCGTGTCGGCGATCGCCTGCGAGCCGCCCTTGTAGGGGATGTACTGCCACTTCGCATGGGTCGCCTGCTCGACGGCGACGCCGGCGAGATGCGGCGCGCTGCCGATCGCGGTGACGGCGAAGTCGAGCTTCGCGGTCTGCGAGAGCGCGACCAGTTCCTTCAGGTTGTTGGCCGGCACCGACGGATGGACGACGAGCAGATGCGGCGAGTAGGCGAGCATGGTGACGCCGCGCAGGTCTTTCGCGGGATCGAACGGAAGCTTGGCGTAGACCGACGACGTGATCGCCAGCGCGCCGACGTCGCACAGCAGCAGCGTGTAGCCGTCGGCCGGCGACTTGGCGACGTTGTCGGTGCCGGTGTTGCCGTTGGCGCCGGCCCGGTTCTCGACGATGACCGTCTGCTTCAGCGCCGCGCCGAGCGGCTCGGCGATCGAGCGCGCGATGATGTCGGACGAACCTCCCGGCGTGTACGGGACGACGATGCGGATCGTCTTGTTCGGCCAGGCCTGCGCCAGTGCCGACGGCATCGTGGCGAGGCCGAGGACGAGCGCGGCGCAGCTCGCCAGTGCGGCACGGATGGGTCGGTTCATGCGGTCTCCACGGAGTCGGACGCTCAGGCATCTCTGGTTGTCGGGGCAGGGGCATCGTAACGCCGTGCGCGCAAGAAAACTTCACATCGCGAGCGGATGCACGGGGTCAACGACCGTCGCGAAGACGCCGTTGGATGAGCGGGCACAACGCCCGACAACAACCACGGAGCAACACCATGAACCGCACCCACATGATCAAGGCACTCGTCCTCGGCGCAGGCATCGGCGCCGCGTTCGGTGCGATGGCGCAGACCACCGCCGCATCGAGCGTCGCCCGCGACGCCCATCAGGAATCGCGCATCGAGAACGGCCTGCAGAACGGCACGATCACGACCCGCGAGGGCGCCCTGCTGCAGAAGGACGAAGCGCATGTCGATCACCTGCAGGCGAAGGACCTGAAGAACGGCAAGCTGAGCCCGGCAGAACGCGCGCAGCTCACGACCGCGCAGAACAAGGCGAGCCGCGACATCAAGACCGCCGAGACCAACGGCGTCAACGGCAATCCGCTGTCGGCGTCGTCGCAGCGCATGCAGGCCGACACGCAGCGCAACATCGATCAGCAGAAGCGCATCGAGCAGGGCGTGCAGAACAAGTCGCTGACGAACCGCGAGGTCGGCAGCCTCGAGCGCGGCCAGGCGCACGTCGACCGCAAGGAAGCCGCTGCAGGGCGCGACGGCCACGTCGGTGCCCGCGAGCAGGCGAGCATCCAGCGCAGCGACAACCACCAGAGCCGGCGCATCCACCGCGACAAGACGAACGCCGTCATTCGCGGCTGACGCCAGGGCAGGACGAGCGCCGCGCCGGGTTTCCGGCACGGCGCTCCGTCTGTCGCCGGGACGGGTTGCGGACTGAAACACGGTCGTCGACCCGGCGTGCATCATTGCGGCCCACGATCGCCCCCGAACCATCGCGCACCGAACCATGAACAAGCTCTCACTGCTCTCCGTCGCGGTCGCTGCCGCACTGGCCGGCTGCAACTCCAACGAACCGCCCGCCGCCGCATCGGCGCCGGCGGCGCAAGCGGTCGAGGTGCCGCCGGCCGTCGAGACGTCGCCCCCTGCTGCCATGGCGCCCGTCGCGCCGACGGGTGTGCGGCCGCGTGCTGCCACGGCTGCGCCGCAATACGGGACGGCCC
>CAZZVH010000117.1:0-9295 GCA_964657365.1 uncultured Burkholderiaceae bacterium | reverse complement strand
ATGATCGTCAGCCGCATGATCGTCGCTCGCGTGGCCATGACCGGCGTGGCCGTGCCCTGCATGGTCGTCGCCGGCGTGATCTTGATGGCCCATTCGATGCCCCGTTTCAGGCCGCCAGTTGCGCGCGCATGGCGTCGATCACCGCACGATAGTTCGGTGCACCGAAGATCGCACTGCCGGCGACGAAAGTGTCGCAGCCGGCATCGGCCGCGGCGCGGATGTTCTCCACCTTGATGCCGCCGTCGACCTCGAGACGGATGTCGCGCCCGCTCGCGTCGATGCGTTTCCTGATGTGCTCGATCTTGCGCAACGCGGAGGCGATGAACGCCTGCCCGCCGAAGCCCGGATTGACGCTCATCACCAGCACGTGATCGATCTTGTCGAGCTCCCAGTCGAGCGCGTCGAGCGACGCCGCCGGATTGAAGACCAGGCCGGCGCCGCAGCCGGCGCCCTGGATCAATTGGATCGTGCGGTCGACGTGGCGGCTCGCTTCGGGATGGAAGCTGATCAGGTCGGCGCCGGCGTCGGCGAACGCCTGGGCCAGCGCGTCGACCGGCTCGACCATCAGGTGCACGTCGATCGGCACCTTGCTGCCGTCGGCCTTCACGGCGTGCTTGCGCAACGCGGCGCAGAACATCGGACCCATCGTCAGATTGGGGACGTAGTGGTTGTCCATCACGTCGAAGTGGATCCAGTCGGCGCCTGCCTCGACGACCGCCCGCACCTCGTCGCCCAGCCGCGCGAAATCGGCGGAAAGAATGCTCGGGGCGATGCGGTAGGTCGTCATGGCAGGGGATCGGAAGGATTCTAGGTCTCGGTCTTCGCGCCCTGCCAGAATGGGGCGATGCCCAAGCCAGAGTTCACGACGAGCGTCGTCGTCCGCCACCTGCCCGAGCAATCGGACCGGGATGCCGGGCAGTACGCCTTCGCGTACACGATCACCATCACCAACAGCGGGGGCGTCACCGGCCAGCTGATCGCGCGGCACTGGATCGTCACCGACGCCAACGGCCACGTCGACGAAGTGCGCGGCCTGGCGGTGGTCGGCCACCAGCCGGTGCTCAAGCCGGGCGAGACCTTCGAGTACACGAGCTGGACCCGCCTGGCGACGCCGAACGGCACCATGCGCGGCACCTTCTTCTGCATGAGCGAAGACGCCCGCCCGTTCGACACGCCGATCGGCGAATTCGGCATGACGCTCGCGTCCGCGCTGCACTAGGGCGTTTCTCCGCCATGGCCAAGCCCGGCTCCAAGGCCTGGGACCTGACGGCGCTCTTCAATGCCGCCGATCCCAAGGCATCGATCGCGGAACGCCACCTCTGGGTGATCCGCCTGGTCGAGTGGCTGCGTCGGGCGCCGCTCGAGAAGGCCGCCGTGTCGGGCTTCGCGGCGTTCGCGCCGGCCGAGACCGATGTTGGCGTGCTGGACACCGACAGGAAGATGCCGGAAGCGCGCAGCGAAGCGCGGGCGACGCCGTTGCCGGTGCTTCGCCTGCGCCACGTGCTCGGCGTCCTCGAGCGCAATCCCGAGGAGCAGCTGCGCGCCGCGCGCATGCTCGCGGTCTTCCTGCGCGAGGTCGACAGCGCGGCGCTGCTGGCCGACTTCGGCTTCGCGCCGCGCACCGGCCTGTGGGCCGAGTTCGGCCGCCGCCTGCGTGCCCGCATCCTGCCGCTGACGCCGGCGACCAGCGATCTCGGCGAGCTCTTCGCCTTGCTGTTCCCGCGCGGCGACGACGTCGCCTGGCTCGACGCGATCGACGACGAGACACTGGCGCGCCTGAGCGTGGTCCTCGAGGCCGGCGACGACGGCGTCGAGCGCGACTGGCGCGCCCCCTTCTTCGACGCGATCACCTTTCTCGCCAGCACGGTCCGGTCGGCCGGCTTCTCGCCGCAGCTGCGCCAGCGCATGAGCCAGGAGCTGCTCGTCGACCAGCCGTTCCACCAGCTCGCGCGTGTCGCCGAGCAGCTGCGCATGCACGGCGAATCGAAGGAAGCGGGCGACCGCGCCCTGTTCGTGCAGGAAGCGCAATATCTGCGCGCCCTGCTCGAGACCTGCCGGCAGTGCGCGCTCAGCGTCACCGAGCATCTCGAGCAGCACGGCGTCTCGGTCGATGTCGTCTTCGAGGTCGACCAGCTGGCCGAGCGCACGCACCGGATCGACCTGCTGCTCACCTGCGTGCTCGCACCCGACTCGGCGCGGCAGATCGTCGGCCTGGTCGCCGAGCTGGCCCGCACCGCCGAAGACCGACGCTCGATCCGCGGCCTGTTCGCCGAGCACTACTCGCTGCTGGCGCGCAAGGTCGCCGAACGCAGCGCCGCGACCGGCGAGCACTACATCACCCGGGACCGCGGCGAGTACGCCTCGATGCTGCGCGCCGCGCTCGGCGGCGGCGCCATCCTCGGCGCGACCACGCTCGCCAAGTTCACCCTGGCCGCGATCGCGCTCGGCGCGTTCTGGGGCGGCTTCGCGGCCGGCCTCAACTACGCGGTCTCGTTCGTCGTCATCCAGATCCTGCATCTCACGGTCGCCACCAAGCAGCCGGCGATGACCGCGCCGGCGATGGCCGAGAAGCTCGCCGACGTGTCGAGCGACGCCGCCGTCGAGAGCTTCGTGGACGAGGTGGCGCACCTCATCCGCTCGCAGGCCGCCGGCATCTTCGGCAACGTGCTCGCGGTCGTGCCGGTCGTGCTGGCGGCGCAATGGATCGCCAAGGCAGCGTTCGGCGCCCCGCTGGTCGGCGCCGCTCCGGCCCACTACACGCTGCACTCGCTGAGCCTGCTCGGGCCGACCCCGCTGTTCGCCGCGTTCACCGGCGTGCTGCTGTTCGCCAGCTCGCTGATCGCCGGCTGGGTCGAGAACTGGTTCGTCTGGCACCGGCTCGACAGCGCCATCGCCTGGAACCCGAAGATCGTCTCCCGGCTCGGCGCCGCGCGGGCCCAGCGCTGGTCGGCCTACTGGCGCAAGAACATCTCCGGCTTCGCCTCGAACATCTCGCTCGGCATGATGCTCGGCCTGGCGCCGCCGATCGCCGCGTTCTTCGGCCTGCCGCTCGAAGTGCGACACGTCACGCTGGCGAGCGGCCAGCTCGCCGCGGCGGTCGGTGCGCTCGGCCTCGACATCGTCGGCACGGCGCCGTTCTGGTGGTGCGTGGGCGGCATCGCCGCCACCGGCGCGTTGAACCTCGCCGTCAGCTTCTTCCTCGCCTTTCGCGTCGCGTTCCGGTCGCGCGGCATCCGCCTGGCCGACCGGAGCCGCATCCACCGGGCGATCCGTCGCCGCCTGCTGCGTCGGCCGGTGTCGTTCCTCCTGCCGCCCCGGGTCGCCGCCGCCGTGAGCGCATGACCATGCGCATGCCGCCCTGGACCTGGGTCCTGCCGATCGTCGCGCTGCCGCTCGCCGGAATCGCCTTCGCCTGGCCGCCCGGCACGGCGCTGGCGGTCGTCTGCGCCGCGGTGCTGAGCGGTGCGGTGCTCGCATCGGTGCACCACGCCGAGGTGGTGGCCCACCGCGTCGGCGAGCCGATGGGCACGCTCATCCTCGCCGTCGCGGTGACCGTGATCGAAGCGGCGCTGATCGTCTCGATGATGCTCACCGGCGGCGCCAACGCCGCGGCGGTGCCGCGCGACACCATCTTCTCGGCGATCATGATCATCTGCAACGGCGCGGTCGGCCTGTGCGTGATCGCCGGCAGCCTGAAGCACCACGCGCAGAGCTTCCGGCTCGAAGGCGCCAGCTCCGCCTTCGCGGCATTGATCGCCCTTGCGACGCTCTCCCTGGTGCTGCCGGTCTTCACGACCTCGGTGCCCGGCCCCGACTACTTCTCGCGGTCGCAGCTCGCCTTCGCCGCCGTCGCGTCATTGGCGCTCTGGCTCACCTTCGTGTTCGTCCAGACCGTCCGTCACCGCGACTACTTCCTGCCGCCGGACGGCGCCGACGACGAATCCGCCCACGCGGAGCCGCCCTCGGCGCGCATGGCGTGGGCCAGCTTCGCGCTGCTGGTGGTCTCGCTCGTGGCGGTGATCGGACTGGCCAAGACGCTGTCGCCGACGATCGAGCGCGGCATCGCGTCGGCCGGGTTGCCGCCCTCGGTGATCGGCATCGTCATCGCCTTGCTCGTCCTCCTGCCCGAGACCTTCGCCGCCTTCAAGGCGGCCCGCGCCGACCGCCTGCAGACCAGCCTCAACCTCGCGCTCGGCTCCGCGCTGGCCAGCATCGGCCTGACGATTCCGGCGGTTGCCCTGTTCTCGATCGTGCTCGACCTGCCGCTGCAGCTCGGCCTGACGCCGAAGGACATCGTGCTGCTGGCGCTGACCTTCGCGGTCGGCACGATCACGCTCGGCAGCGGCCGGACGAACGTGCTGCACGGCGCCATCCACCTCCTGATCTTCGGCGCCTTCCTGTTCCTCGCGATCGTGCCCTGAGGCGGCGCGGGCTCAGTCGCCGTCGCGGCGCTCGCCGTGGCGGCGACCGGAGAACATCGTCCACCAGACGATCAGCAGCAGCAGCACGAGCGCGCCCATGGCTTCCAGCAGAATGACCCACATGACGATCGCCTTCCACGGCGCGACGCGCGCGGCGAAGGCCATTCTAGGAACGCTTGTCCTCGGCGTCGTGGCGTGCTCGAGCACGATGGCGCCGCCGCCCGACGGCGTCGCCAGGCCAGTCGCACGCCGGCCCGACGCGCCGGCACCGGCGGCCGGCGACGCGGCGACCGGGTCGGTGGCGACGATGGCGCGGCCGCACGCGCGCTGGGTCGCCGCGGCGTGGTCCGATCTGCCGGGCTGGAACGCCGACCGGACGGGTGACGCCCTGCCCGCGCTGTCGCGCAGCTGCGAGCGACCGGCTGCGCCGTGGACCGCCCTCTGCGCCGAGCTCCGCCGCGACGCGGTGTCGCTGCTGGCCGACGACGCGCAGGCCAGGGCGTGGCTGCAATCCCGCCTGCAGCCCTGGCGCGTCGAATCGCCGGAGGGCGAGGCGACCGGGCTGGCGACCGGCTACTTCGAACCGGTCGTCGATGCATCGCGAACGTCGAGGCCGGGCTTTCGGGTCGCGCTCTACGCACCGCCCGCCGATCTCGCGACCCGCAAGCCCTACTGGACACGGCGCCAGCTCGACACGCTGCCGGCCGCGCGCCAGTCGCTCGCCGGCCACGAGATCGCCTGGGTCCGCGATCCGCTCGATGCCTTGCTGCTGCAGGTCCAGGGCTCGGGGCGGCTGCGCTTCGTCGACGCGCAGGGATCGACCCGGCCGTTGCTGCGAGTCGCCTATGCAGCGCACAACGACCAGCCCTACAAGTCGGTCGGCCGCTGGCTGGTCGAGCAGAACGAGCTGAAGCTGGAGCAGGCGTCGTGGCCGGCGATCCGCGCCTGGGCGCAGCAGAACCCGAAGCGCATCGACGAGCTGCTCTGGAGCAACCCCCGTGTCGTCTTCTTTCGCGAGGAGCCCTTGCCGGATCCGGCGATCGGCCCGAAAGGCGCCCAGGGCGTGCCGCTGACGCCACGGCGATCGATCGCCGTCGATCCCCAGAGCGTGCCGTTCGGCACGCCCGTCTGGCTCGACACCAGCGAGCCGCTCTCCGCGGTGCCGCTGCGCCGGCTGGTCGTCGCCCAGGATGCCGGCACCGCGATCACCGGCGCCGTGCGGGCCGACTACTTCTGGGGCTGGGCCGACGACGCCGAAGCGCAGGCCGGCCGCATGAAGCAGCCGCTGCGCATGTGGGCTCTCTGGCCGCGCTGACAGATCCGCCCCGGCCCGCTAACCTGCGCCACCGTGCGGTCTTGCGTCCGACCGCGACGCCGCCACGTACCTGGTCGAAAGATTCCTCGTCCGTCCGCGACCAAGCCGAGAACGCATCCTTTCCTGGAGATTCCGCCATGACACGCCGCCCCTTCCTCGCCGCCGCCCTGTCCATGATCGGCCTCGCGCCGCGGCTGGCCAGCGCTGCGACGCCGACGCCGCCGGCGCCGAAGGTCGACAAGCTCGTCCTTCCCGACGCAGAGTGGAAGAAGCGCCTGACGCCCGCCTCGTACGACGTGCTGCGTCACGAAGGCACCGAGCGGCCCGGCACGAGCCCGCTCAATGACGAGCACCACAAGGGCGTGTTCCATTGCATCGCCTGCGACCTGCCGCTGTTCCAGTCGGAGACGAAGTTCGAGAGCGGCACCGGTTGGCCGAGCTTCTACACGTTCCTGCCGGGCGCGCTGGCGATGAAGTCCGACTACCAGATGATCGTGCCGCGCACCGAGTACCACTGCGCCCGCTGCGACGGGCACCAGGGCCATGTCTTCGACGACGGCCCGGCGCCGACGGGCAAGCGCTACTGCAACAACGGCGTCGCCCTGAAGTTCGTGGCGGCGTCGGCCTGACCGACCGGGCGGGGTCAGGCCCCGGAAAGGAGTCGGCGCGGCCGGCTCTTTCCGTAGACTCGGCCGATGACGTCCGCCGATGCCGCGCTCGACCCGACCGACCCGTTCGAGCGCGTCGCCCAGACCTTTCCGCGCCTGAACGCGGAGATGGTCGGGCGGATTGGCCAGTACGGCTCCGAGGAGCAACTCGAGACCGACCAGCGCGTCTTCACGCGCGGCGACCGCAACACCGATTTCTTCCTCGTCCTCGACGGCGAGATCGAGATCTTCGAGCACGGCGACGACGACACGGCGCGCGTCTTCACCGTCTACGCGGAAGGTCAATTCACCGGCGAGCTGACGCTCTTCAACGAGCGCGAGATCCTGGTCAACGGCCGTGCCGGCAAGCCGAGCCGCGTCGTGCGCGTCAAGCGCGCCGATTTTCGCCGCATGCTGCAGAGCGAGCCGGACATCGCCGAGATCGTGATGCGCGCCTTCATCCTGCGCCGCGTCGGCCTGATCCGGCACAGCCAGGGCGGCGCGCTGCTGGTCGGCCCGGGGCACAGCGCCGACACGCTGCGCCTGCAGCAGTTCCTCTCGCGCAATGGCTACCCGCTGCGCCTGGTCGACACGGAGGCGGATGCGGAAGGCGCCGGCTTCATCGAACGCTTCTCGCTGGGTCACGGCGAATTGCCGGTGATCGTCCTGCCGGGCCACCGGGTGCTGCGCAACCCCTCGCTGACCAGCCTGGCCGACGAGCTGGGGCTCACCGAGCCGTTCGACCACGCGACGGTGTTCGATCTCGCCGTCGTCGGCGCCGGGCCGGCCGGCCTCGCCGCGGCGACCTACGGCGCCTCGGAAGGGCTGCAGACGATCGTCGTCGAATGCATGGCGCCGGGCGGCCAGGCGGGTACCAGCTCGAAGATCGAGAACTATCTCGGCTTCCCGACCGGGATCAGCGGCATGGCGCTGGCCGGCCGAGCCCAGGTGCAGGCGCAGAAGTTCGGTGCGCGGTTGGCCATCTCGCGCGCCGTGACCGGCGTCGACTGCGATGCGACGCCGTTCGCGCTGACGCTCGAGGACGGCAGCACGATCCTGGCTCGCGCCATCGTCATCGCCAGCGGCGCCCGCTATCGAAAGCTCGAGGTGCCCGGCTTCGAGCGCTTCGAAGGCAGCGGCATCTACTACGCGGCCACGGCAATGGAAGCCAGCCTCTGCCGCGACGCCGAGGTGATCGTCGTCGGTGGCGGCAACTCCGCGGGGCAGGCCGCGGTGTTCCTGGCCGGCTCGGTCCGGCACGTCCACGTGCTGGTGCGGGGCCAGGGCCTGGCCGCGACGATGTCCGACTACCTCGTGCAGCGCATCGAGCGCTCCAGCCACATCACGCTGCACACGCATTCGGCGATCGTCTCGCTCGAGGGCAGCCACACGCTGGAGCACGTCGTCTGGCGGGACCACCGGTCGGGCGCAGAGACGCGCCGGCCGGTGACGGCGATCTTCGCCATGATCGGCGCGGAGCCGAACACGGCCTGGGTCGACGGCTGCCTGGAGCTCGACCCCCAGGGCTTCGTCGTCACCGGCGCCAAGGCAGGACTGGGCGCCGATTCGCCGTACACGACCTCGCGGCCGGGCATCTACGCGGTGGGCGACGTGCGCTCGGGGTCGGTCAAGCGGGTCGCCTCCGGCGTGGGCGAGGGCTCGGTGGTGATCCAGGCCGTGCATCGCTACCTCCATCCGATGCCGGAGTGAGGCTCCACCGGGGAACGTTTGGCGAGGATCTTGCTCCGATGCGGGCATGACCTCCACGCCGGCCCGCACCGCCGCGGCAGCAGCCGATCCGCCCTGGCGCGACCAGGAACTGCTGCTGATGAGCGAAGTGATGCGGCTGGTCGGCCGCAGCCTGGCGCCCGAGGTCGTGTTGCGCGAGATGCTGCACCTGCTGTCGGAGCTGCTCGGCCTGAACCGGGGCCGCGTCGTCCTTGCCGACGGCGTCGATGTCGCCGACACGGCGCGGCGGCGCGGCCGCGGCGCCGAAGCCCTGCCATCGTCGATCCGCATCGCCTACGGCCTCACCAAGGCCGAGATCGAGCGCGGCCGCTATGCCGCCGGCGAAGGCATCACCGGCGCCGTGCTCGCCACCGGCCACGCCATCATCGTCCAGGACATCGACGCCGAGCCGCGCTTCCTGGCCCGCGCCGTCGACCGGGCGAAGCTGCCGCAGGAGATCGTCGCCTTCATCGCCCTGCCGATCGAGGTCGAGCGGCGAACCGTGGGCGTGCTGTGCGTGCACCGCATCCGCCGGCGCCACCGGCTGTTCGACGACGACGTCGCGGTGCTGAAGATCCTGGCCACGCTGGCCGGCCAGATCCTGCAGTTGCGCTCGTTGGTCGACGAGAAGACGCGCGCGCTCGAGGCGCGCAACGCGATGCTGGAGCGGGCGCTCGAATCGGCGGCGGCGCGCTACGGCATCGTCGGCCGCTCGGCGCCGTTGCTGCGCGCGCTGGGCGAGCTCGAGCGCGTCTCGCAGTCGTCGGCCAGCGTGCTGCTGCTCGGCGCTTCGGGAACCGGCAAGGAGCTGTTCGCGCGCGCCGTGCACCTGGCCAGTCCGCGCCGCGACGCGCCCTTCATCAAGGTCAACTGCGCCGCCATTCCGGAGACGCTGTTCGAGTCGGAGCTGTTCGGCCACGAGCGCGGCGCCTTCACCGGCGCGGCGACGTCGCGGGCCGGCTGGTTCGAGCAGGCCGACGGCGGCACGGTGTTCCTCGACGAGATCGGCGAGCTGCCGCTGGCGATGCAGGCCAAGCTGCTGCGCACGCTGCAGGAAGGCACGATCGTGCGGCTCGGCGGCAAGCGCGAGTCGAAGGTCGACGTGCGGCTGGTCGCCGCGACCAACCGGGACCTCGGCGCCGAGGCGGCGCACGGCACCTTCCGGCGCGACCTGTTCTATCGCC
>CAZZVH010000116.1:0-9329 GCA_964657365.1 uncultured Burkholderiaceae bacterium | reverse complement strand
GCGCTTCACGATCACGCGATCGGCCAACGGACGAAGGTTCATGGCATCTCCTTGATGGGTTCTAACTGCTTGATTGAAGTGGGCACTTATTCACTTATGAATCGACTGTGCGTCGGCCGTGCCCGTTAGCACTCGTCTGATTCGAGTGCTAGCAGAACGCATTATAGGGAGGGTCCGCGGAGTTTCAAGAGCGTTCGATGTGCCGAAGGACGACGGAGCTGCCCTACAGTCGCGGCGTGCCCAAGCCCCTGATCGCCCTCGACGCGGACGGCGTCCTGCTCGATTTCCATCTCGGTTATGCCGATGCCTGGCGGCGCGCCTTCGGATCCCTGCCCGCGGTGCGCGATCCTTTGGCATATTGGCCCATGGAACGCTGGCAGGTCGAGCGGCTTGACGACGCCGGACGCCAGCATTTCCGCCGCTTCTTCGACGAGACTTTTTGGACGACGGTGCCGCCGATGCCGGGCGCCATCGGCGCTTGCCACCGTCTGCACGACGCCGGCTTCGAGCTCGTCTGCGTGTCGGCGCTGGACACGGCGTTCGAAGGCGCGCGTCTGCGCAACCTCCGCGATCTGGGCTTTCCCATCGAACGCGTCATCGCCACCGGCAACGCGGAGGGCGCACGCAGCCCGAAGGCGGACGCGATCACCAGGCTCGATCCACAAGCCTTCGTCGACGACTACCTTCCCTATCTTCGTGGCGTGCCGCCGCACATCCACAGCGCCCTTGTCCTGCGGGCGCCGAACGGCAGTCCGAACCAGGGCGCCGACATGCGCCTCGCGCATTCGGTCCATGCCGACCTGGACTCGTTCGCGAGCCACTGGCTCGAGCGCGTTCCCGGTTGACCGACGACTCGCCGACAGACAGGGCGCCTCCCGTTTGAGCCGGTCGTCAAGCTGGCAACGTCGGCTTGACGCACGCTGGGGCAGGCTATACAACCTCGTGCCGCAGCGGTTCAGGGCTGACCTTTTCGAAAACGACGATGGACGACAGCACTGGAGGCGGGACAGAAGCAACTGGCAGGCGGCCGGTCCAGACCATCGTCGATGCCTGGCTGATGCCGTTGGCCGACAGCCCGTGCGGCGAGAGTCTGGAGTACGACGACGACTTTCGTGAGATGGAAAAGGCGGCCGCCGGCCGCCCGCCCAGCCAGTTCGAAGTGGAAGGCGTCGCCCCCGACTGGCGTTCCGTGCTGAGTCGCGCCCAAAGCCTGTTCGAGCGAACGCGCGACCTCCGCGTCGCCATCTACTGGGCCCGGGCCCGGGTCCGCCTCGATGGCGCATCCACCTTGCCCGAGGGCATGCGGCTCGTCGAGGGGTTGCTCGATCGTTTCTGGGACGAGCTTCATCCGATGCCGGACGACGGCGACGCGTACGCACGGGTCAACGCCCTCAACGACATGTGCAGCCCGCCCGGCTTGCTCGGCGACATCCGCGACTCGTTGATCGTCGACGACCGCTCGATCGGCGAACTGCGCGGGCGAGACATCGAGGTCGCGCTCGGCCAGCTCGAGCCGCGCTCGAGCGACACGATCTTTAATCGCTCCTCGATCGAGCAGATGCTGGCCACGGCGACGCAGTCGAACCCGGTCCTGCGTGATTTCCCGGCCGTCGCCCTCGCGAACGTCGGTGCCCTGCAGCAGCTGATGCGCACCCATGTCGGCTACGCGACCGCTCCGGAGATGCAGCCGCTCGTCGCGGTGCTCTCCGGACTCCGGGACGTCATGCCGGGCGCGGCGGCATCGAATCCTGGCGCAGGCGAAGCCGTTGCAATCGGTGGCGAAGCGCCCGCGTCGCGCGATGGCCAGCGCGTTGCGCTCACCGGCGCGATCGGAACGAGAAGCGACGCACTGCGCGCCATCGATATGGTGTGCGAGTACCTCGAGCGCACCGAACCCACCAATCCGGCGCAGCTCTTGCTGCGTCGAGCACGCAAGCTCGTGAACAAGAACTTCGTCGAACTCGTGCGTGAGCTCGCACCGGAATCGCTCAACGAAGTCGCCCGCGTCATGGGCTTGTCCGCAGAGGAACTTTCCGCCCTTTCTGGGTCGGTTTGATGGCAAGATGATGAGCTTGGCGGCACCGCAGCAACGTTGCAAACTACGACATTCGCAAGGAGTCACGCATGGGTAGCAGTCAGAAATTCATCGGGCGCAATCGCGCTCCCCGTGTCCAGATCGAATATGACGTCGAGCTGTACGGTGCCCAGAAAAAGGTCCAGCTTCCCTTCGTGATGGGAGTCATGTCCGACCTCTCCGGCAAGCCCGAGGATCCGCTGCCGTCCGTGGCCGATCGCAAGTTCCTCGAGATCGATGTCGACAACTTCGATTCGCGCATGAAGTCGATGAAGCCGCGCGTCGCCTTCCAGGTCGACAACACACTGACCGGAGAGGGCAGCCTGCCGGTCGACATCACCTTCGAGAGCATGGACGACTTTTCTCCTGCTGCCGTCGCACGCAAGGTCGACGGCCTGAACAAGTTGCTAGAGGCGCGCACGCAACTGTCGAATCTCATCACCTACATGGACGGCAAGACCGGCGCCGAAGAGCTCATCGCGAAGGTGCTGGCCGACCCGGCCCTGCTCTCGACCCTGACCGCAGACGCCAAGCCGCAAGAATGACAGCACGCGCCACGACACGAACCGGAGCTCTCTGATGGCTGAACTCGAAAGACAAGAATCGGCGCTGGCTGGCGTCACCTTCCAGGGCAACGATTTCGCGTCGCTGCTGAAGAAGGAATTCAAGCCGAAGACCGACGAGGCGACGAGCGCCGTCGAACTCGCCGTGCAGACGTTGGCGCAGCAAGCGCTCGCAGGCACCAAGATCATCAGCGGCGACGCCATCCGGTCGATCGAGGCGATGATCGCAGCGCTCGACAAGAAGCTCTCCGATCAGGTCAACAAGATCATCCATCACGAAGACTTCCAGAAGCTGGAGTCGGCGTGGCGCGGCCTGCACTACCTGGTGAACAACACCGAGACCGACGAGAACCTGAAGATCCGCGTGCTGAACGTGTCGAAGGCGGAACTCGGCAAGACGCTGCGTCGTTTCAAGGGCACGGCATGGGACCAGTCACCGATCGCCAAGAAGATCTACGAAGAAGAGTACGGCCAGTTCGGCGGTCAGCCCTATGGCTGTCTGGTCGGTGACTATCACTTCGACCACACCCCTCCCGATGTCGAGCTGCTGACCGAGATCTCGAAGGTCGCGGCTTCCGCGCACGCCCCCTTCGTGACCGGCGCGAGCCCGACCGTGATGCAGATGGAATCGTGGCAGGAACTCGCTAACCCGCGCGACCTCACCAAGATCTTCACGACTCCGGAGTACGCCGCATGGCGCAGCTTGCGCGAGTCCGACGATTCTCGCTATCTGGCGATGTGCATGCCGCGCTTCCTGGCCCGTCTGCCGTACGGCGCCAAGACCAATCCGGTCGACCAGTTCGACTTCGAGGAAGACACCTCCGGCGCGAACCATTCCACCTATTCATGGGCCAACGCAGCCTATGCCATGGCGACCAACATCAACCGGTCGTTCAAGGAATACGGCTGGTGCTCGCGCATTCGCGGCATCGAATCCGGCGGCGCGGTCGAAAACCTGCCGACCCACACGTTCCCGTCGGACGACGGCGGCGTCGACATGAAATGCCCGACCGAGATCGCGATCTCCGATCGCCGCGAGGCCGAGTTGTCGAAGAACGGCTTCCTGTCGATGGTGCACAGGAAGAATTCCGATTTCGCTGCCTTCATCAGCGGCCAGTCGCTGCAGAAGCCCGAGGAGTACGACGATCCCGACGCGACCGCGAACGCGGCCCTCGCCGCGCGGCTGCCGTATCTGTTCGCCTGCAATCGCTTCGCCCACTATCTGAAGTGCATCGTTCGCGACAAGGTCGGCTCGTTCCGCGACCGGGACGCGATGCAGGACTGGTTGAACGCGTGGATCCTCAACTACGTCGATGGCGATCCTGCGCACTCCTCGGAGCGAACGAAGTCCGAACGGCCGCTGGCCGCTGCCGAGGTCGTGGTCGAGGAGATCGAAGGGTCCCCGGGCTACTACCAGTCGAAGTTCTTTCTCAAGCCGCACTACCAGCTCGAAGGCCTGACGGTGTCTTTGCGCCTGGTCTCCAAACTTCCGTCCGAAAAGGGCGCGAGCTGATCGCTCGCCCACCATTTAACTCCTAGGAGCATCGATCATGCCGGTCAACGCATTCATGAAGTTCAGCAACGAAGCCAAGGGCGAGTCCAAGCAGACGGGCTACCTCGGCAACGATGGATGGTTCGAGATCCAGGGTTGGGATTGGGAAATCGAGGCGGAGTCGAGCTGGACCAAGGGCGGCGGTGCCAGCGTCGGCAAGGCCAACCCCGGCAAGCTGAGCTTCGAGCACTACTTCGACAAATCGTCCGCGGCGATCATGCGGTTCATCGTGCAGGGCAAGTCGTTCGACACGGCCGACCTGCACATGTGCAAGACGACCGGCAAGCCGACGCCGGAAATGTATTTCCACATGCACATGAAGAACGCCTACATCACGAAGGCGTCGCACAGCGGAACCGAAGAAGGCAACGTCACGCAGAAGATCGAGTGCGTGTTCAAGGAAGTCCACATCGAGTACAAGCCGCAACTCGACACCGGCAAGCTGGACTCCGGCATGAAGTTCCACTGGCACATTCCCGCTGGCACGGTCGAGTAAGAGCGGTGCCGCAGGCCGGCTGCAGTGGCCGGCCGATGCCGCTTCTCGCTGTGTCCGCTTAGCCTAGTCGTTGGTGGCGATCTATGGGTTGGTCGAATATCTTCCTGCAGCTCACGACCACGAGCGGTCCGATCCTGGGCGAGTCGCAACTCGACATGCCGTTCATGACGCAGATCGAGCTGCTCGAGTTCAGCTGGGACATGAGCGTCCATCGCAATGCGATCGCGTCTGGCGCCGGCGGCATGATGCCGGATCCTATGGCAGCTGCCAGCAGCTTTCTAGGAGTTGGTGGCAAAGAGATTCAGGTGCACCTGGGGCAACTGGAATTCAAGAAGCGCTTCGACATCGCTTCGTCCGGCATCCTGTCTGCGCTGGATAACGGTGACAAGGTCCTTGTCGCGTCGATCTCTGTCCTGAACGTCCAGAAGCTCGGGCCGATTCGAGACCCGGGTTTCAACCTCACGGTGACCAATGGCTACTTCACCGATGTGAAGGTAGATCTGCAGACGACATCCTCGGGTGCCGACGTCATCGAAACCGCGCATTTGAGCTTCACGGGCATCACCATGACGTACATGCGAAAGATCGACGCGATCAACGCGCACGTGCCGACCAACCCCTTCATGTTCAACAAGTGATCCCATGGACGGCGCCGAGGTCTACCTGCTGATGATCCGCAAGTCGATGCTGCCGATCCTGGGCGAGGCGGTCGCGATGCCGTTCACGCAGCAAGTCGAGATCCTCAACTGGGACTGGACGCTGGTCAACCAGGAGCAGATGAAAAAGCATCAGAAGGCCGATCAAGAAGATGAGCTTTTGGCGAAATCCAGCAAGAGGCTCAAAGCCGACCTTGCAGCAATGGTCGATGACTTCAAAGAATCGATCGACAAGACGCAAGATGCCCAGGCGAGGGAGTACCTGAGGATTGCGCAGGATCCAAACAGGAGTGATCGTCAGAAAACAGTCGACATCGCATCTATCCAGGAGGCCGTCTCGAACCAGGCAACAGAAAAGTTGACCTCCGCCGCGAAGATCGCACAGAAAGCAATGGATGACCGCGAAAAAAAGGACGAGGAGAACAGCCTCAAGTTCAAGTTCAGCAAGCGCCTTGATTTCGCGACGACACAAATGCTGAATTGCATGAAGTACGGTGAGATCATGCCCAGGGCTGTGCTCACGGTATTTCATCGTTCGGTCAACACGCCGCTCGTGCTGACCCTCACGATGAAGAACCTCATCCTGCTCAACTACAGCTTGACGGTCGAGGTCGACGACACGATGGCCGACATGAAGGAAGAATGGGAGGCGCAGTTCTCGGAAGTCGCGTTTCTCTATGGCAATCGCCGCGTCGCCGGTGGCCCCAAGACGGTCGCCGAGGCCATCACCACCGGCCAGCCGCGCGCATTCACCATGAAGTCCAGGGACTGAGGCGCGCGCTGTGCAACCCACGCAGATGAACAATGTCCGCGATGTGGGCGGATCGATGTCGGACATCGCGGCGGGGTTCCAGTTCGAATTCTTCTGCGAGAACTGCAGCCAGGTCTGGCGTTCGTCGTTCAAGCCCTATCGCAAGGGTCAGCTGACCGGCCTGCTCAACCGCGCGTCCTACCTGTCCGACGATCTTGGCAGCTGGATGGGCCAATTCTCCAAGGTCTTCAGCAATCTCTACCGGCTGGGCCGAGGCGCCGGCGCGGTGTCGGACGCGGGATCGAAAGGCGCACGCAACGAGGCTCTTGCGGAGGCGACCGCGCAGGCCCAGGCTTTCTACCATTGCTGCGAATCGTGCAGTCGCTGGGTCGGAGACGAATGTTTCAACGAACGTGAAGCGCTGTGCATCACGTGCGTCGCACAACGGCAGCAAGGCGCCTCCGTGGGCAGCGCAAGTGCGAGCGGTGCGATGTCGTGTCCCAATTGCCAGACCGCGTCGCAGGGCGGGCGTTTCTGTCACGAATGCGGGTTCGACATGGCCAGCACCCACAAGAGTTGCCCCTCGTGCGGCACGGCGCTCGATCGTGCAGCGCGATTCTGCGGTGATTGCGGACATGGATTCTGATGCTCTCCGAAACTGTCGCGAATCCGCCAGGACGGCGTGTCGCCGGCGATGTCTCCCGTGACGGCGCCCGCGTCATCCGGCCCGAGGTCCGAGGCTGAAGCAGCGCTGCGCGCCGGCGATCCCGGCACCGCCCTGACCCACTTGTCGAAGGCCGTTCGCGCCGCGCCGAACGAGGTCGCCCTGCGTATCTTCCTCGCGCAGTTGATGTGCGTGCTCGGGCAGTGGGAGCGTGCCCAGACGCAACTCAATGTCATCGTCGGTCTGGATGCATCGGCGTCGCCGATGCGGGAAACCGTCGCCTACGCGATGCGCAGCGAACTGGTCCGCGCAAAGGTGTTCGCAGGGGAGATGACGCCGATGGTGATCGGCGAGCCCGAGGCCTGGATGGCACTGCTGCTGGAATCACTGCAGCAGGAACGCCAGGGCAAAGCGGCCGCCGCGGCCGAACTCGCCGCACGCGCATTGGAGGCAGCGCCGACAGCCGCCGGCCAGATCGACGGAACCCCGTTCGAATGGATCGCCGATGCCGATTCCCGGCTCGGCCCGGTCCTCGAGGCGTGCGTCAACGGCCAGTATTACTGGATCCCGTTCTCGCATCTCGCCGGCATCGAATTCGAAGCGCCGGAAGACTTGCGCGATGTCGTCTGGCTGCCCGCGGAGCTGACGTTCCGGCACGGCGGCAAGACGGTCGCGCTCGTGCCGAGCCGGTACCCCGACTCGGCCGGCAGCGACGACCCGCTGGTCGTGCTGGCGCGCAAGTCGACCTGGCGCGACACGGGCGGCGAGCGCTGGCTCGGTAGCGGCCAGCGGGTTTTCGCGACGGACGCAGGCGACTATCCGCTGCTGACGGTCCGGCGGATCGCCTTCGATCCGGCGCCGCCCTCGACACCGAGCGGCTGATGGCCGGCCTGTCCTCCCGGGAACGGCTCCAGCCGTCCTTGCTCGACCGTCTGATCGACGACGATCCCTCCAGCCAGCGCGAATCGCTCGACGCCCGCGTCCTCAACCGGCAGCAACTCCGGGCCGCCGTGCTGCGCGACCTGTCGTGGCTGTTCAATACGACGCGCGAGGAGCTCGACCCCGGGAGCGAAGACGTCGACCGGTACGTGATGTGGCAGCGCGCGACCGCGGCGCGCGAATCGGTGCTCAACTTCGGGCTGCCGCCGATGTCCGGCCGGACGTTCGCCGCCGCCGACTTTCCCACGCTCCAGGAGCGCATCCGCATCTGCATCATGCGGTTCGAGCCGCGCATCGATCCCAAGACCCTGAGCGTCGAAGCCGTCAACGACAGGCCGGGCGGGCAGCCGTCGAGCCTGCGGCTGGTGATCAAGGGTTCGCTGTGGAACCAGCCGGTGCCGCTGGAGTTGCTGCTGAACGCGGACGTCGACGTCGACACGGGCAAGACCGCGGTCCGCGACGTTCGCGGCTAGGGCCCAGGCGACCCAGATGGATCCACGTCTTCTCAATTACTACAACCAGGAGCTTCGCTACCTGAGGGAGATGGGCGGCGAATTCGCCCGCCAGTTTCCCAAGATCGCGGGCCGGCTGGGCATGGAGAGCCTGGAAGTCTCGGACCCTTACGTCGAGCGCCTGGTCGAAGGCGCCGCCTTTCTCGCGGCAAGGGTTCAGCTGAAGCAGGATGCCGAGTTTCCGAAGCTCTCGCAGCGTCTGCTCGAGATGATCTGCCCGAACCTCACGGCCCCCACGCCGTCGATGCTCGTGGCCCAGTTCCAGCCCGTGATCGACCATAACCTGCTGGCTGGATTCGTCCTGCCCAAGGGCTCGTCGCTCATGAGCGCGGCCAGCGCCCTGAGCCCCACGAAATGTGATTTCCGGACGACCCAGGAGCTGGTCCTGACGCCTCTGCGGGTGACGTCGGCCGAATACTTCCTGAGCGCCGCCGACCTGTCGCTGGCGTCGCTCCCGCTGTCGGAGCGGCCGAGAAGTGGCCTGCGCGTGCGCATGGAGTTGCCGGCGGGTGCGAAGATTTCCCAGCTGCGCATCGACGCGTTGCGCTTCTATCTCGGCGGCCTCAGCGATGTCGCGTTGCCCCTGCACGAGCTGCTCGCCGGCGCATGCGTCGGTGTGCTTGCCGGAGCGCCCACCGCGCGCGGCGGCGATAGCCAGAGGAAGTTCCTGGCAAGCTCGAACGTCGTTCCGATCGGCTACGCGGATTCGCAGGCCATGTTACCGGTCACGCTGCGCGGGCTGGCCGGCGTCCGTCTGTTGCAGGAGTACTTCGCGTTCGCGGCGCGTTTTCTGTTTTTCGACGTCACGCAGCTCGCACCGGCGCTGGCACAGGTGGCGGGCCCTTCCATCGAGCTGATCTTCCTCTTCAGCCGCCACGTGCCCGCGCTCGAAGGCGCCGTCGGCGTCGACAACGTGCTCCTGCACTGCGTGCCTGCGATCAATCTGTTTGAACGCCGGGCCGAGCGCCCCGACATCAACGACACGACGAACGCGTTCCATCTCGTGCCCGAGCGCACTGCCCCGGCGGACTACGAAGTGTTCGACGTTCTCTCGCTGCATGCCTTCGACGAGGAAAGCAACGAGCAGGAATTCGTTCCCCTGTTCGCGACGCCATCGACCGC
>CAZZVH010000115.1:8962-9362 GCA_964657365.1 uncultured Burkholderiaceae bacterium | reverse complement strand
CCTCTGACGGTGAGGATGAGCTCCGGCCGCATCGGATCGGCCTCGAGCTTGTTGCGCAGGCGGTTGATGTGCGTGGTCACCGTGTGCTCGTAGCCGTCATGGGTGTAGCCCCAGACGGCGTCGAGCAGCTGGCTGCGCGAGAAGACCCGGCCGGGGTGCGACGCGAAATGCAGCAGCAGGTCGAACTCGAGCGCCGTGAAGTCGAGCGAGGCGCCGCGAAAGCGCACCTGGCGCTTGGCCGGGAGGATCTCGAGGCTGCCGTTGCTGACGGCCCGGCCGTCGCTGCCGCCACCGGCCTGGGCGGCGCGCAGCAGGTCGGCCCGGCGCAGCAGCGCCTTGACGCGGGCCAGCAGCTCGGCCAGCGAGAACGGCTTGGTCAGGTAGTCGTCGGCGCCGAGCT
>CAZZVH010000115.1:0-8951 GCA_964657365.1 uncultured Burkholderiaceae bacterium | reverse complement strand
CCCGAGGCCGAGGACGCGGTCGAGCTCGGTCGATTTCGCGGTCAGCATGAGGATCGGCGTGCTGCGGCCGCGGGCCCGCAGCGCCTTGCAGACCTCTAGGCCGTCGAGCCCGGGCATCATCAGGTCGAGCACGAGCAGGTCGCTGGCGCGCTCGCTCTGGCTGGCCAGCGCCGCGGTGCCATCGGCCACGGCGTCGACCTCGTAGCCGGCGCCGCGCAGGTTCATGACCAGCAGATCGCGGATGTCGGTCTGGTCTTCGGCGACGAGGATGGAGGCGGGCGGCACGACGGATTGTCTCCGGCGCCGGGCGATCCCTTACAGCGGCCGGCCCGGCGCAGGGGCTCCGATGTGATCTTCCCGTGATCTTTCGCGACATCGACGCGATGCGGCGCCGCGACAGTCACGGCATCGCACACGGAGCCAGCCATGCACGCAGCCCTCTCGCCCAGCCATTCCACGCCGCTGCCGCTATCGATGGTCGAGGTCGTCGCCCATCGCGACTACCTCGTCCGCTTCGCGATGCGGCGCCTGCGCGATCCGATGCTGGCCGAAGACGCGGTCCACGACGTGTTCGAGGCGGTCCTCGCGGGGCGCGCCTCGTTCGGCGGCCGCTCCGCGCTGCGCTCGTGGCTCACTGCGGTGCTGAAGAACAAGATCGTCGACGCCGTGCGGCGCTCGCCCGACCACGCCACGCTCGACGGAGATGACGACGGCGACGGCGACGACGGCCACGCGGCACGCCACGTCGCCTGCCCGCAGCCAGGCCCGTGCGAGATCGCCGAGCAGCGCCAGTTGCTCGCCCGCACGCTGGCCGGCATCGAGGCGCTGCCGCCCGGCCTGCGCGACGCGATGCGCCTGCGCGTGATCGACGAGCAACCCACCGACACGGTCTGCCGCCAGCTCGGCATCAGCGAGGAGAACCTCTTCGTGCGCGTGCACCGGGCCCGCAAGCACCTGCTGTCGTAGCGCGCCGGAGCGCTCAGATCATCGCGGCCGGGTCGACGTCGTCGGCCGAGAAGCGGGTGACCTTGCGCGGCAGCAGGAACGCCGTGGAGCCGGTCACGAGGCCCAGCCGGTCGCGCAGCACGAGCCAGTCGGCACGCGCCATCTCGACGTCGACCAGGCTCTGGTCGGCGGTGCGCCGGAACTCGAGGCGCGTGTTCGGGCCGACCGTCAGCGCCTGCAACAGTGTCGCCTCGATCGCGCCCGGCTCGGCCGTGCCGACGACGTCGAGCTCGTGCGGGCGCACGAAGCTGATGTCGTTGCCGGCACCAGCACCCGCACCCGCACCCGCAGCGGCCGGCTGCCCGACACGTCCGTGGAATAGGTTCACGTCGCCGAGGAATTGCAGCACGAAGGGCGTCGCCGGATGGTCGTAGACCTCGTCGGGCGGCCCGTCCTGCTCGATCCGGCCCTTGTTCATGACGACGATCCGGTCCGCCACTTCCATCGCCTCTTCCTGGTCGTGCGTGACGAACACGCTGGTCACGTGCATCTCGTCGTGCAGGCGGCGCAGCCAGCGGCGCAGCTCCTTCCTGACCTTCGCGTCGAGCGCGCCGAACGGCTCGTCGAGCAACAGCACCTTCGGCTCGACCGCCAGCGCGCGGGCCAGGGCGATGCGCTGGCGCTGGCCGCCGGAAAGCTGGTGCGGGTAGCGGTCGGCGATCCAGTCGAGCTGGACCAGCGTCAGCAGCTCCATCACCTTGGACTTGATCGTCGCCTCGTCGGGCCGCGTCGCGCGCGGCCGCACGCGCAGGCCGAAGGCGACGTTCTCGAAGATCGTCATGTGGCCGAACAGCGCGTAGTGCTGGAACACGAAGCCGACCTGGCGCTCGCGCACGTCGGCATCGGTCGCGTCCTCGCCGTGAAACAGGACGCTGCCGGCGTCGGGCACCTCGAGGCCGGCGATGATGCGCAGCAGCGTCGTCTTGCCCGAACCCGACGGCCCGAGCAGGGCGACCAGCTCGCCGGCCGGGATGTCGAGACTGAGGTTGTCGCAGACGACGGTGTTGCCGAAGCGCTTGCTCAGGTTGCGGACTTCGATGCTCATCGTGCCTCACTCGCTCCGCTGTCCGCCGGCCGCTGCAGGCGCCGGTCGACGATGTACTTGAGCAGCAGCGTCACCAGGGCCAGCCCGGCCAGCAGCGACGCCACCGCGAACGCCGCCGCGAACTGGTACTCGTTGTAGAGGATCTCGATGTGCAGCGGCATCGTGTTCGTGCGGCCGCGGATGTGGCCGGAGACGACGCTCACCGCGCCGAACTCGCCCATTGCCCGTGCATTGCAGAGGATCACGCCGTAGAGCAGCGCCCACTTGACGTTGGGCAGCGTGACGCGGCGAAAGATCTGCCAGCCGCCGGCGCCCAGCACGCGTGCGGCTTCTTCCTGCTCGGTGCCCTGCGCCTGCATCAGCGGAATGAGCTCGCGGGCGATGAACGGAAACGTGACGAAGACGGTCGCCAGGACGATGCCGGGCAGCGCGAAGATGATCTTCAGGTCGTGGTCGCGCAGCCACTCGCCGAACCAGCCCTGCAGGCCGAACACGAGCACGAAGACCAGGCCGGCGATGACGGGGCTGACCGAGAACGGCAGGTCGATCAGCGTCAGCAGCACGTTCTTGCCGCGGAACTCGAACTTCGCGAGCGACCACGCCGCGGCGACGCCGAAGACGAGGTTGAGGGGTACCGAGATGGCGGCCGCGATGAGCGTCAACTCGATCGCCGAGACGGCGTCGGGATCGGTGATCGCCGCCCAGTAGACGTCGAGCCCTTTCTTCAGCGCCTCGACGAACACGGCCGTGAGCGGCACGAACAGGAACAGCGTGAGGAAGGCGAGCGCGATGCCGATCAGGAGGCGGCGCACCCACGCCGGCTCGCCGGTGGCGTCGCTGACGCGGCGCGGCGCGTGCGGCGGCGTGGCACGCGCGGCGATGGCGCTCATCGGCCCTGCCTCGCGCGCGTCCACGCCTGCAGCGCGTTGATCCCGAGCAACAGCACGAACGCGGCAGTGAGCATGACCACCGCGATCGCCGTGGCGCCGGCGTAGTCGTACTGCTCGAGCTTGGTGATGATGAGCAGCGGCGTGATCTCCGAGACCATCGGCAGGTTGCCGGCGATGAAGATGACCGATCCGTACTCGCCGAGCGCGCGTGCGAAGGCGAGCGAGAAGCCCGTGAGCAGGGCCGGCGTGAGCACCGGCAGGATGACGCGCGTGAAGGTCTGCAGGCGTGTCGCGCCCAGGATGGCGGCGGCCTCCTCGACCTCCTTCGGCAGGTCTTCGAGCACCGGTTGCAACGTGCGCACGACGAACGGCAGGCCGATGAAGGTGAGCGCCAGCCAGACGCCCAGCGGCGTGAAGCTGACCTTGAACGGCAGCCAGCGGCCGATCCAGCCGTTGCCGGAGTAGAGGGCCGTGAGGGCGATGCCCGCGACCGCCGTGGGCAGCGCGAACGGCAGGTCGACCAGCGCGTCGACGAGGCGCTTGCCGAAGAACTGGTAGCGCACGAGCACCCAGCACACGATCAGGCCGAACACCGCGTTGACCGCGGCGGCCGCGAACGAGGCGCCGAAGGTCAGCCGGTAGGAAGCGACGACGCGCGGCGAGCTGACGGCGCTCCAGAACGCGGGCCAGCTCATCGTGAAGGTCTTGAGGAACGCCGCCGAGAGCGGAATCAGGACGATGAACGAGAGATAGAGCAACGTGAAGCCGAGCGCGAGATCGAAGCCCGGCAGCACGCTGTAGCGCCGGTGCAGCGCACGCGAGAGAAACATCGCGGGGCCCGGCGCGGCGGCGCTACTTCTTCGCGGCGGCGAGGATCTGGTCGAAGATGCCGCCGTCGTCGAAGTGGTCCTTCTGTGCCTTCGTCCAGCCGCCGAAATACTCGTCGACCGTGAAGGTCGCGACCTTCGGGAAGTCCTTGCCGTACTTCGCGAGGATCGCCGGCGAACGCGGCCGCAGCTGGTGCTTCGCCGAGATCTCCTGGGCCGCGTCGGACCAGAGAAATTTCAGGTACGCCTCGGCTTCCTTGCGCGTGCCCTTCTTGTCGACCACCTTGTCGATCACCGCGACCGGGTTCTCGGCCAGGATGGTCGACTTCGGATAGACGACCTCGAAGCCCTCGCCGAACTCGGCCTGGATCAGGTTCACTTCGCTCTCGAAGGTGCAGAGCGCGTCGCCGATGCCGCGCTGGGCGAAGGTCGTGGTCGCGGCGCGGCCGCCGCCGTCGAACACCGGAACGTTGGCGAACAGGGCGCGCACCAGCTCGCGCGCCTGCGCCGGCGTGCCGCCCGCCTTGAGCACCGAGCCCCAGGCGGCGACGTAGGTGTACCGGCCGTTGCCGGTGACCTTCGGGTTCGGGATGACGACGCTCGTGCCGGCCTTGGCCAGATCGCTCCAGTCGTGGATGCCCTTCGGATTGCCCTTGCGCACCAGGATGACCGTGACCGACGTCGTCGGCGCCGAGTTGTTGGGCAGCCGTCTGGCCCAGTCGAGCGGCAGCAGCTTGCCGCGGCTGGCCAGCACGTCGATGTCGCTGGCCTGGTTCATCGTCACCACGTCGGCCTCGAGGCCGTCGAGCACGGCGCGCGCCTGCTTGCTCGACCCGCCGTGCGATTGCTCGATCTTCACGTCCTCGCCGGTCTGCTGCTTGTAGGCACGCTGGAACGCCGGGTTGATGTCCTTGTAGAGCTCGCGGGCGACGTCGTAGCTGACATTGAGCAGCGTCGGGCCCGCGGCGAACGACGCGGCCGGGCCCGCGGCGAGGACAGCGACGATCGCTGCGCCGCGCACGAGCGCGGATCGACGTGAGATCGCAGCGCCGGGCGCACGGATGGGAGTCGGCATGGTCGTCGTTCGGTCCGTCCTGAGGTCAACCGGCCATGTTAGGGCGTTCGCCGCCGTCGGCGCCGCGATGCTTGCGATGGATTCGTTGCTTGCTTATGCGCCGGCCGACGCGCCGCCCGACGCGATCCGACGCGCCCGGGTTGCCAGCTCGGCGGCCGCGGCGTCGTCGGCGGGCCCCAGCTCGCCGGCCAGCGCGCCCGTCACCAGGCGCTCCGCCGTCTGCGGCTGCGGCGTCACCGGTCCGAGGAACAGCGGCGTGTCGCCGCGGGCGATCAGCAGGGTCGGAAAGTTCTCGATGTCCGGATCGCCGAGCGCATCGGCCTCGTCCTCGACATCGATCCAGGCGAAATCGGCTTCGGCGCCGAAGCGGATGGCGAGCGCGTCGAAGGTCGCCCGGTAGTCGCGGCAGCTGCCGCACCAGGCCGCGCACAGGCACGCGACGAACACGCGCCTTGCCGCTGCCGAGGCCGCCATCGGTGGTGCAGGCGAGTGACCGACGGGAGCCGCGGCGGGCGCCGTTCAGCCTTCGACGTGGAGCATGTCGTGGATCTCGTGCTCGTGCGTCGGCGGTCCGTCGAGCGTCACGGTCTGCCAGTCGTTGTCGTAGGTGACGATGCGGAAGCGCCGGCCCGGCATCATCCCGTGCGACGTCGGGAAGAGTGCGAACACGTCCTCGCCGCGGTGCAGCGCATTGACGACCTCCGACACCTCGGCGATCTCCGGCTCGGTGTGCCACTCGTTGGTCTGGGTGTTGACCGGACCCCACTCGACCCCGGTGACCCGGCCGTCGAGATCGAGCCGGACTCTGGCTACCGCATGCACTTTCATCGTCGCTCCTTCGGCAAAGGGGCAGTATGCCCAAGAGCGTGTCCGTGAGTGTTCAAGGGCCGGCGCGCAGGGTCAAGGCCGGGGCGGCGCCGACAGCCGTTGCAGCAAGGGCAGGAAGACGAGCGCGCAGACCGTCCAGCAGACCACTGCCGACCACACCGTCGCGCTCGGGAAATGCGCTCCCTGCACGACCCGCACGACGCTGAACAGCAGCCCGGCGACGATGCCGATCGCCAGGCCGCGCCCGCGCCAGCCGCGCCGGCCGCTGGCCCAGCCGGCGAAGTAGAGCGCCAGCAGCGAGTAGCCGCCGCCGGCGTGCCCGCTCGGCAGGCAGTTGCCGGCATCGCGCCGGGAGCGGGCCCAGAACGGCTGGGCGTTGTTCTCGGCGTACGGCGTGGCGCCGCCGAACTCCTGGATCGCCGTCGGGCACTGCTGGGTCGTGCGCGGCTTCAGCGCATTGATGGCCGCCGTGCCGAGGACCATGGCGATGCCGAGCGAGAGCAGCACGAAGCGCCAGCTGCGCAGGCGCGGCCACCAGAAGCCGGCGATGCCGCCCACCAGCGCGAAGATGCCGACGAGCAGGGGCGCGAGCCGCGCGCCTTCGTGCCCCAGCAGCTCGAGCCAGGGCGAATCGCGCATCGTGAAGCCGGGCCTGGCATCGACGAACAGGCCCGAGATGCGCATGTCGAGCGGGCCGTACTCCAGGGCCAGCGCGCAGGCGACGAGGAGCAGCGGGACGACGATCAGGTGGACGACGACGTAGCGCGGCAGGAAGCCCGCCTGGCGCGGCAACGGCGCGGGGCCGTCGGACAGGGGCGCAGAGACGACGAGATCGGTCATGGTGGCGTTCACGGCGCCCCCGTGGGCGGCGCGGGTCGCGATTGTGCGAGATCGCCCGTGAAGTTTCCGTCGCAGACGACGGTGTCGAGCGGATGGGCGTGGCCGGCCGCATGGTCCTCGATGCAGCGCAGGACCAGCGGGCTGCGGTGCCGGTCCCGCGAGGCGCGGACCTCGTCGAGCGACATCCAGAGCGTGCGGACGATGCCGGCGTCGAGACGCCGCTGCGGCTCCGGCTTGCCGACCGGGCCGGCGTAGGCGAAGCGGAGATAGGTTAGCGGTTCGTCGTCGCGCCTCTCGATCCGGGCCAGGTAGACGCCGACCAGACGCTCGGGAACGAACGCGCACGCCGTTTCTTCCAGTGCCTCGCGCACCACGGCCTGCTCGATCGATTCGCCGGCTTCGAGATGCCCGGCCGGGTTGTTGAGGCGCAGCCCCTCGGTCGTCTCCTCCTCGACCAGCAGGTATTCGACCCGGCCCGCATGCAGGCGGCTGGCGATCGCGGCCACGGTGACGCTCGGCTTCCAACGTTCGGCCATGCGTCGATGCTAGTCGGCATGGGCGGTGCAGGGTCGGGCGGCGGCCTTTTGTGTAAGCTCCCGAGGTTCTGCGTTCGCGACGATGGAGGGGTGGACAACATGTTGATCGGAGTGCCGCGCGAGACGGCAACCGGCGAGACGCGCGTCGCCGTCACGCCAGAGACGGTGAAGAAGCTCAAGGCGCAGGGCCACGCCCTCCGGGTCGAGTCGGGCGCCGGCGTCGCCGCCAGCGTGACCGACGAGGCCTACACGGCGGCCGGGGCCGAGATCGTCGATCGGGCGGGTGCGTTCGCGGCCGATCTCGTCCTCAAGGTGCGCTCGCCCGACACGGCGGAGCTCGCCCTCATGAAGCGCGGCGCCAACCTGGTCGGCATGCTCAACCCGTTCGATCGGCCCGGTCTCGACGCGCTCGCGGCCGCCGGCCTGACCAGCTTCGCGCTCGAGGCCGCGCCGCGCACGACCCGGGCGCAGAGCATGGACGTGCTGTCGAGCCAGGCCAACATCGCCGGCTACAAGGCGGTGATGCTGGCCGCCGACACCTACCAGCGCTTCTTCCCGATGCTGATGACCGCCGCCGGCACCGTGAAGGCGGCGCGTGTCGTCGTGCTCGGCGTCGGCGTCGCCGGCCTGCAGGCGATCGCCACGGCCAAGCGGCTCGGCGCCGTGATCGAGGCGAGCGACGTGCGGCCGAGCGTCAAGGAGCAGGTCGAATCGCTCGGCGGCAAGTTCATCGAGGTGAGCTACGACACGCCTGAGGAAAAGGCCGCGGCCGAGGGCGCCGGCGGCTACGCGAAGGCGATGCCGCAGAGCTGGCTCGACCGGCAGAAGACCGAAGTCGCCAAGCGGGTCGCCGCGGCCGACATCGTCATCACGACCGCGCTCATCCCGGGCCGCGCCGCGCCGGTGCTGGTGACCGAGGAGATGGTGAAATCGATGAAGCCGGGCTCGGTGATCGTCGACATCGCCGCCGGCAAGGGCCCGGGCGGCCAGGGCGGCAACACGCCGCTGAGCGTGGCCGACAAGACCGTCGTCGTGCACGGCGTGACCATCATCGGCGAGACCAACCTCGCCGCCCGCGTGGGCGCCGACGCGTCGTCGCTCTACGCGCGCAACGTGCTGGATTTCCTCAAGCTCGTGCTGACCAAGGAAGGCACCTTCCACGTGCCGATGGACGACGACATCGTCGCCGCCTGCCTGATGACGCAGGGCGGCACCGTCAAGCGCACCTGAGCGCGGCCGCAGCCGCCGCGCGCGAATTCGAACGAGCAGAACCACGAGAGCAGCCCCATGGACGTCGTCTCCCACACCGTCATCAACCTGATCATCTTCGTGCTGGCGATCTACGTCGGCTACCACGTGGTGTGGACCGTCACGCCGGCGCTGCACACGCCGCTGATGGCCGTCACCAACGCGATCTCGGCGATCGTCATCGTCGGCGCGATGCTGGCGGCGGCGCTCACCGAGACGACGCTCGGCAAGACGATGGGCGTGCTCGCCGTCGCGCTCGCTTCGGTCAACGTGTTCGGCGGCTTCCTCGTGACGCGGCGCATGCTGGAGATGTTCAGGAAGAAGGACAAGCCGAAGGCTGCCCTCGAGGAGAAGCAGGCGTGAGCTTGAACGTCGTCACGCTGCTGTACTTGGTCGCGAGCGTCTTCTTCATCCAGGCGCTTAAGGGGCTGAGCCACCCGACGACCTCCATCCGCGGCAACATCTTCGGCATGACCGGCATGGCCATCGCCGTGCTGACGACCGCCGCGCTCATCGTCAAGCTGATCCAGTCGTACAACCTCTCGCCGGCCGTCGGCCTGAGCTACGTGCTAGGCGGCCTGGTGGTCGGTGGCGCGATCGGCGCGACCATGGCCAAGCGGGTCGAGATGACGAAGATGCCGGAGCTGGTCGCCTTCA
>CAZZVH010000114.1:0-9438 GCA_964657365.1 uncultured Burkholderiaceae bacterium | reverse complement strand
TTCTCGATCCGCTACGGCAACCTCTTCTACAACCCGTTCCACATGCTGTCGATCGTGTTCCTCTACGGCGCGACGCTGCTCTTCGCGATGCACGGCGCGACCATCCTCGCGGTGAGCCGGTTCGGCGGCGAGCGCGAGCTCGAGCAGATCGTCGACCGCGGCACGGCATCGGAACGCGCGGCCCTGTTCTGGCGCTGGACGATGGGCTTCAACGCGACGATGGAATCGATCCACCGCTGGGCCTGGTGGTTCGCCGTGCTCTGTCCGCTGTGCGGCGGCATCGGCATCCTGCTCACCGGCACCGTCGTCGACAACTGGTACCTGTGGGGCGTGAAGCACCACATCGCGCCGATGTATCCCTCGGTCTTCCCGCCGGTGTCGGATCCGGCGCTCCTCGGAGTCAAGCCATGAGCCGCAGCCTGCGTCTAGCCGGCACCCTCTCCGCGCTCGGTGTCGCGGCGCTGCTCGCCGCCTGCGAGCCGCCGCCCGTCAACGTCGTGCAGCGCGGCTACCGCGGCACCGGCATGGACCAGGTCTACCGACCGGCCGCGCTCGATGCCGCCGCGGCGATCAACACGCCTCCGCCCGAATCTCCACCGGCCTCGCCGGACGGCCCGAAGGCGTCGCTGGTGTTCAAGAACGTCAAGGTGCTGGGCGATCTCAGCGCCGGCCAGTTCGCCCAGTTCATGGTCGACATGACGGCCTGGGTCGCGCCGCAGCAGGGCTGCACCTACTGCCACGTCGCCACCGATTTCGCCGACGACAGCGTCTACTCGAAGGTGGTCGCGCGGCGCATGATCCAGATGACGCAGCACGTCAACGCCGACTGGAAGCCGCACGTCGCCACCACCGGCGTCACCTGCTACACCTGCCACCGCGGCAACAACGTGCCGACCAACATCTGGTATCGGCCCGACGTGCGCACGACCGGCCTGCTCGGCAACCGTGCCGGGCAGAACGCGCCGGCGCCGCTGGTGGGCCTCGCGTCGCTGCCCAACGATCCGTTCGACACGTTCCTCACCGGCAACGCCGACGACATCCGCGTCGTCAGCACGGAAGCGCTGCCGCAGGGCACGCACCCGTCGCTGATCAAGCAGACCGAGGCGACCTACGGGCTGATGATGCACATGTCACAGTCTCTCGGCGTGAACTGCACCTACTGCCACAACTCGCGTTCGTTCGCGTCGTGGGAGATGAGCACGCCGCAGCGGGCCACGGCGTACTACGGGATCCGGATGGTGCGCGACCTGAACAGCCACTACCTCGAGTCGCTCAACGGTGTCTTCCCGCCCAACCGCCTCGGCCCGACCGGCGACGTGCCGAAGCTCAACTGCGCCACCTGCCACCAGGGCGCCTACAAGCCGCTCTACGGCGCGCAGATCCTGAACAACCATCCGGGGCTGGTCGCGGTCAGCACGACGACGGCCTACAACGGCGGCGGAACCCCGCCGGTGAACGGTGCGGGCGCCACGCCGGGCACGACCGACGACGGGACCGCCGCCACCGCGCCGTTGCCACCCCCGGATCAGCGCAAGGCCACGGGCAGTGCCGACGCACCGATCCCGGCGACTCCGATCGTGCCTGCCGCCTCGGATGCATTGACCACGCCGGCAGCGAAATAGGAACGTGCGGGAGGGCCTGGAGAAGGCAGCGCATGAAGCGCGCCTTCGCCTCGGCGCCGTGAGCGCCGTCCGGTTCCTACTTCAGCGCCGTGCTCTGCGCTGCGACCTTGGCGGTGAAACGGATCACGCGCGTCTGCTTGTCGGTCAGGTTGCCCGGCGCCGACATCAAGTCGCGGCAGTAAAGGCCGGCCAGAACGTTGACGACGTCCGAGGAATCGACCTGCGGATGGCGCGAGCGGTAGTCGCGCGCCAGACGGGCCGGGATGGCGTTCTCGGAACCGGACTGGACGACGGCGGCCAGCGCAGCGGTCGTCTGCGCGTCGACCGAGGTCGTCGGCACCTCGGGACAGGTGAGGGCGCCTTCGATGCGCGTGTCGCCGATGTCGTCGGCCTTGTCGCGCGTGCGGTTCACCAACGACGCGGTCGCGTTGGTGGCGCTGTTGCCGCCGCCCCAGGCCGTGCGCACGTAGTTCGTGACGTCGGTGATCTCCTGGCTGTCGAGCGCCTGCGCGAACGACGGCATCGCGCCCCACCGGCCGGACGGAGCGAACCCCGCCAGGACCGCGTGCACGACGTTCTCGGGGCCTGCCGAGGTCACTGCCGTGTTGCCGGCCAGCGCCGGGGCGATGCCGTCGACGCCCTTGCCGTCGCTGCCGTGGCAGTTCGTGCAACGGGCCGAGTACACCGCGGCGCCGGCCAGCCGACGATCGTCACCGACCCTGGCTGCGGACTTCTGGTCGTCGGACTTCTCGGCCGGCTGGTTCTTCAGGTAGACCGCGATCGCCTGGAGATCGGCGACGGCGAGCTTCTGCGTGCCGTAGGCGACCGTCTGCAGCATCGGGCCGACGGCGGCGACGTTCTTGTTGTTGTGACCGGTCTTCAGGTAGGCGACGATCTGGTCCTCGCTCCAGTCGCGGATGCCGGAGAAGCGGCTGCCGCTGATGTTCGGAGCGAACCAGTCGTCGGGCGTCGCCGCGCCTTGCAGGGCCTTGCCGCTCTTGTCGGCCATGGCGAAATTCTTGGGCGTGTGGCACGCCCCGCAGTGGCCGAGACCTTCCACCAGGTAGGCGCCCCGGTTCCACTGCGCCGACTGCGATGTGTCGGCCACGTAGCGGCCTGGCTTGAAGTACAGCAGCTGCCACGCGGCGATGCCCGGCCGGACGTTGAACGGGAAGCTCATCTGGTTCGGCTTCTGCTTCTCGACGATCGGCTTGATCGTGCGGAAATAGAGCCACAGGGCGTGCACGTCGGCGTCGCTGACCTTGGTGAAATCGGTATAGGGCATCGCCGGGTACAGGTACTCGCCGTGCTGTCCCTTGCCGAGCCGGAGGGCTGCCGTGAACTGGGCTTCGGTCCAGTTGCCGATGCCGGTGGTCGGATCCGACGTGATGTTGGACGTGTACATCGTGCCGAACTTCGACTTGATCGCCAGGTTGCCGGCGTAGGGCTTGTTCGGGTCGTTCGTGTGGCAGGCCGTGCAATGGGCGGCAGCGGCCAGGTATTCGCCGGCGCTCACCGCGGAAGCCGCCGGGTCGGCTGCTGCTGCGGCGGTGGCTGCCGTGGCCGCGCGCGCCGGTCCGATCCCCATCGCCATCAAGCCGATCGCGGCGGGAATGACCGCCAGCATCCAGCGATTCACTGACCTTGCCGTCTGTTCCATGGACTCTCTCCAACCCTATCATTCGCCGATGCCGGTCCGAGGTCACGCCGAATGACGTCTCGCCTGGCAGATCGGCTCAAGACCGAAACGAGCGGCCTGCACACGAAAGCCGAGCGAACGGACTTCATGGCGGCCTTGCTCCGCGGCCGGATGGACCGTGGCGCGTATGTCGCCCTGCTGGGCAATCTGCATGCCGTATACGACGCCCTGGAGCATGCCCTGAGGCGTCATGCCGGCCTGCCCGCCGTCGCGCTGTTCGACCTCGCCGCGCTGGCCCGCACGCAGCCGCTGGCCGACGACATGGCCGCGCTGGCGGAAGGCCCTGCCCCGGACGCCGACATCGTGCCCGCCTGCCGCGACTACCTGGTGCGGATCGCGCAGCTCGACGCGGCGCAGCCGGAACTGCTGCTCGCCCACGCCTACGTCCGCTATCTCGGCGACCTGAGCGGCGGCCAGATGCTGCGCCGGATCGTCCAGCGCAGCATGGCGCTCCCGGATGCGCGCGGGTCCGCGTTCTACGATTTCGGCGACCCGGCGGAGACGGCTCTGCTCACAAGCCGGTTCCGCGCGGCTGTGGACGCGCTGCAGGTCGACGAGGATGCGTTCGTCACCGAAGCGACATCGGCGTTCGAACGGCACTGCCGGATGTTCGACCAGCTGGCCGCGGCGCACGGCGTCGGGCCGCGGCCCGCGGCGAACGACTAGGAATCGAGGCTGCGGATGCGGCCGTAGAGGGCGGTCGCCCGCCGCGTCGAAGCCTCGAGCTCCGCGAGCAGCGGGGCGACCGACGGCGCGTTGCCGTCGGCGATGTCCATCGCCGACAGGCTGGCGTTGGCGAGGATCGCGGCCATCAGCTCGTTGCGCTCGTTGCGCTCCGCGGCGCGCATGTCGGGGCCGGGGCCGTCCTCGAACACCTGCATCAGCGACTGCTCGAGATGGCGGCGCGCCTCGGCGACACGATGGCTGTCGGTGAGGTCGGCGAAGATCAGGAAATAGCCGAGCACCGCCCCGTCGCGCGCGGTGACGACCTCCGTGCGCACATCGACCGGCAGCGTGCCGCGGCCGGCCCGACGCAGCGCCTGCTCGCCACGGCGCGAGCGCCGCTCCTCGGCCACCGCACGCAAGGTCTGTCGCATCGGCTCCGGCGGCTCGAACAGATCCGCCAGCTCGACCACCACCTCGCCATCGTCCGCGATCGCAGGGGCATCGTCGGCCCCGGCCGACGGCGCCGCGCGCAGCGTCCGGAACGCGTCGTTCAGGAACAGCGTTCGCCCGGCCGCGTCGGCGATCACCACCGGCTCGTTGGAGCTGGCCACCGAGGCGCGGATCTGCGCCAGCTGGTGCTCGGCGATCAGGAGCCGCACCGCGCTCACCTGGACGATGATGTCGATCAGGGCGGCCCGGAAAGAACGCGCCAGCGACAGCTCGCCGTTGGTCCACGGCACCGCGGAGCCGCGGACGATCTCCGACCACGCGGCGAACGAGCGGCGCGGCGACAGCTCCCGGGGATCGTCGGTGGCGAGCGGCTTGGCCGGGTTGCCGGCCCACGTCACCGACAGCAACTGCTCCTTGCGGAACCACACGAGGTAGTCGGAACGTGATGCCGAGAGCCGGACCGCGAGCACGCCGCTCGCCGTCGGCGTCAGCGAATCGAGCGACGGATTCGCACGCGCGACGGAGGTGCAGCTGAAGAAGCCGTCGCCCGGCCGGGTCTCGATCCACGCGAGCAGCGAGCGCAGCTCGGCGGTCGAGGGCACCTCGCCGGCGGTCAGCAGCTCGCCGTCGTGGAACAGGGCCGCGCCGGTCGCGTCGAGCGGCTGCAGCAGGTTGCGCGGATTGCGGAACAGCGCGAGCCGCCAGTCGCCGTCGGTGGAGGTGGCCTCGACCAGCCGCTGCTCGAGGCGCCGGACCTGGATCGCACCCTGCGCGTGGGCGTAGTTCTCGATCGCGGCGATCCGCGTCGAGACCACCTCGGCGAGCAGGTCGGCCGCCGAGCGCACCGCGAATCGGACGTTGCGGGCGCTGTCGTGGTGGCAGGCGATCAGCCCCCAGAGCCGCCCTTCGCGCACGAGCGAGACCACCAGCGTGGCCGTGACGCCCATGTTCTTCAGGTATTGCAGATGCATCGGCGACATGCTGCGCAGGTAGCACATCGACATGTCGAGATCGGCGTCGGTGCCGGGCACCAGCCGCGGCACCAGCATCGACGGCGCGTAGTGCACGTCGACCAGCACGCGCAGCCGGTTGCGCAGATAGAGCTCGCGCGCGCGCTGCGGAATGTCGGAGGCCGGGTAGTGGTGGCCGAGCAGCGACTCGAGCCGCGGGTCGCGCGCCTCGGCGATGATCTTGCCGTGGCCATCGGGGTCGAACTTGTAGACCATCACCCGGTCGTAGCCGAGCATCTCCCTGAAGCTGCGCACGACGCTGTCGGCCAGTGCGCCGATGCTGGTGGTGGTGCTGAAGCGCTGCACCGCCGCACTGAGCAGATCGACGAGCTGCGCGGGGTCGTGCGCGACCGTGTCGGCCGACGCGCTGCCGTCGCCGATGGGCTCGACCTCCACGATCAGGAGATCGCTGCGGGCGCGGTGCACGGTGCCCTCGAAGTCGTGCAGCTGCCCGTCCAGGCGCAGCCTGCAGTGCAACGGCGCCGGTTCGGTCATCTCGGGTCCGCGGGCCAGGCCGCGGACGCGGGTGTCGATGTCGCCGCCGAGCTCCGCCAGCGTCCGGCCGAGCAGGCGATCGGGCGCCGCGCCGAGCACGCGCTGCACGTTGTCGCTCAGCTGGACGATGCGCAGCGCCGGCTCCTGCAGCACGAGCAAGGCGCCGTGCGGCTGCACCGAGGCCGCCAGGTGGATGAGCTCGCGCTCGCAGTTGGTCAGGTCGGCCTGACCGAAGGCTGGTTGATCGATCACGTGGGCCGGGCGTGGATCGCGGCGGGCGGCAGGTCGGGATCGGTCGACGGGCCTGCGCCTTCCGAACCGGCCCCGGCGACCCGCGCGCGGTCGATGCCGAGCAGAAGCGCGGCAGCGTCGACATCGCCTTCGACGCGGCGCAGGGCGAGGGCGATGAAGTGACGTTCGGCCAGGGCCGCTGCGTCCCGCACCAGCGCGACGAGCGGGAGATCGCCGAGCTGCATGGCGAGCGCCTCCAGCCCGTGGTGCATGTCGTCGGCCACGGGCAGCCGCCAGGCCGTGCCCTGCGCCGCCGCCGCCTCGATCGTGAAGCCGATGCATTCCTGGTCGCCTTCGGTCAGCAAGGCCGCGGCGATGCCGACCGGCCGGACGGTGCCGCCCATGACGCGCGCGGTGGTGGCGACGCTGCCGACGACACCGTGACGCCGGACCCGGTCGATGATCGCGTCGAGCGGGCTGGTCGCGTCGCCCATCCACTCGCCGAGCGATCGGCCCTTGGCATCGGAATCGCTGCCGAGCCGGACCATGTCGAGGAACGCCGGATTGCTCATCGTGATCCGGCCAGTGGAGTCGGTCACAACGACAGCGTGTCGAGGTCCATCCCCGGCATTGGCAATCGACATGCCGTGGGCCGGCGACGCCATGCGCAGCCGCACCAGCAGCCGCATGCCGTCGTCGGCGCGAAACGAGATCGCGGAGACGTTCGGGCTGGTGACGGCGCCGAGCAGGCGGGCCCGGATCTCGCCGCTCTGGCCCTTGGCGCGTGCCGTTGCGAGCAGCTCGCCGATGGCGCCGCGCGACACGTGGGCGAAGCCGGACGTGGCGTTCCTGCCGACCAGCTGCTCGCCGGTGGCCGAGAACAGCGCGGCCGCGGCCGGATTGGCGGCGAGGATCGACAGGCTCTCCGGATCGACGGCCATCACGGCATCGGTGGCGACCTGCTCGAGCAGTTGTTCGCGCAACTCGGCCTGGCGCGTGTGCCAGTAGCCGCGCTCCATGTCCTGCTGGGAATCGATGAAGCGCTGCTGGATCGCGGCGATGGCGCGCATGTCGCGGCCGACCGCCAGTACCGGGCCGTTCTCGCCCAGGCGAATGGCGGTGTAGGCGATCGGGATGCTGACGCCCGGCTGCAGCGTGTGGTTGACTTCGCGCCGCCGCGCCACGCCCTCGCGCGTCGCGTCTTCCAGCAGGCGCTGGATCTTGCCCCGCGTGTCGCCGCTGACCGTGTCGATCCACGGCTGGCCGACCCATTGCGCCGCGGCGGGGGCGATCGTCCCTGAATCGCCCTGCTCGACGGCGCGGATCACGCCTTCGCCGTCGATCACGAGCGCGATGTCGCCGGACAGCGCCACGAACGTCTTCGCGAGCTCCGGGGCCCATGCCGAGAGCTGGCTCAGATCGAGTCTGTCGCCGCCCGACGTGTTCATGGCGACCAACGTTCCCGCTTGCGTCCCATCGGTGGTCGGCCCTCCCGAGGGGGCGGCTGCTGTCGAAGAGGCGATTCTAGGGGCCGGTGGCAGCGAGCCATGGTTCTACGAGGGCCGGGTGCCGAGCCGCTCCGGCGCCGGCACGTCGCGAGAGCGCAGCGCCCAGTTCCACATCGCCGCCGAGGGCAGTGGAAGCACCAGGAACCAGTGCTCGAGGATCGCCAGCGAGAGGAGGGTCGCCGCGAAGGTCAGGCTGGTCGCGTCGAAGGCGCCGATGCCGGGCGCCAGCGCCGCCTGCCAGACCAGCACGGCGAGCCAGGTCGATGCGCCGACGGCGAACGGCCAGAGCAGGTTCATGCGGGCGCGCCGGAAGTAGGTCTGCAGGTAGGCGAGATGGGGCGGCAGGAATTCCTCGCTCAGGTTGCGCACGCCGAGGAACACGTTGAGCTTGGCGCTCTGCCGCATCGCCCAGAGGATCGCGAAGGTCCACGCGCCGGTGTGGTTCGGCTGCCCCCACGTGGCGAGGAGCACGCCCACGCCCAGCAGCACCAGCGCCGCCTCGTGATGGGCGACGGTGCGGAACGCGAGCACCGTGCGCTGCCAGCCGGCGACGCCGGGCGGGCAGGGCGCGCGCCGCGGCCCGGTGACGATGCCGAGCAGGAAGGCCACTTCCTGCCAGGCCCAGATCAGCAGGGCGCAGGTGAACGCGCAGTAGGCGCTGGCCGGCGTGGCGAAGCCGCTGCTGACGACCAGGCCGACGAAGCCGAAGGCGGCGGCCACCGTCGCGCCGAGCATGGTCCAGCGGAACGTGCGCTTCGGCAGGCCGTCGAGATGCAGGATCACGCCGGTGCTGAACCACCAGAGGAACAGCGTGAAGAGCAGCGGTGCGACGTAGGTCAGCATCGGCCGAAGGTCGGAGGGGTCGATCGGGGCGGGCAGGATCGGGACCGCGGCAGCTACCAGGCCGGACGCAGGCGCACGCTGACCGGCAAGTCGTGCCGCTTCGTCGGCAAGGCGTACAGGCGAGCGAACGTCGCCAGCCCGGCGACGGCCCAGGCGCCGCGCTTCAGCGTGCCGACGAGCCCGCCCTGCGCCTTCGCGGCGGCGATGGCGTCGGAGATGCGGTGCAGCCGCTCCAGGCCGCGGCGGAACGCCGGGTGGTCGGTGTCGAGCGTGATCGGGAACACCTGCTTCGAGATCTCGGAGGTGATGCGGAACACGGTGTAGTCGTACTCGTCGGGATCGAGTCCCATCGCGACGTGCAGCTTCGGGCGCGTGTGGTCGCGCACGTACATCGTGGCGTAGACGGCGAGCAGGAAGAACTTGATCCAGAGCACGTTGCCGCCGCGCAGCAGCTGCGGGTTGGCGCGCATGATCAGCGCGAACGATTCGCCGTGCCTGAACTCGTCGTTGCACCAGCGCTCGAACCAGCGAAAGATGGGGTGGAAACGCTTTTCCGGATGCCGCTCGAGCTGCCGGAAGATGGTGATGTAGCGCGCGTAGCCGATCTTCTCCGACAGGTACGTCGCGTAGAAGATGTACTTGGGCTTGAAGAACGTGTAGGCCTTGGTCCGCTTCAGGCTGCCCAGGTCGACGGCGAGATCGAAGTCCTTCAGCGACTGGTTGATGAAGCCGGCGTGGCGCGACTCGTCGCGCGCCATGAAGCGCATCAGCTGCTTGATGTCCGGGTTCGTGACGTTCTTCTGGATCTCGTTGTAGAGCACGCAGCCGGAGAACTCGGAGGTGATCGAGCTGATCAGGAAGTCGAGGAACTCCTGGCGGATCTCGGGCGGCAGCGCCTTCACTTCCTCGGCGAA
>CAZZVH010000113.1:0-9483 GCA_964657365.1 uncultured Burkholderiaceae bacterium | reverse complement strand
GGCCTCGCGCGAGGCGATCTGGGCCTGCAGGGCGCTGTTGTTGACGAACAGGATGCGCGTCTCGCGCACCGCCTGCGCCAGCTGGGCCTCGGCCTGGTCGAGCGCGACCCGTGCATCGGCGGGGTCGAGCTTGACCAGCGACTGGCCGGCGTCGACCGAATCGGTGTCGTCGGCGGCGATGGCGATGACCGTGCCCGCGATTTGCGGCGTCAGCTGCACGACGTTGCCCTGCACGTAGGCGTTGTCGGTGCTCTCGAAATGGTTGAGCACCAGTGCCCAGTAGATGCCGTAGGCGATCGCGCCCACCAGCACGACGGCGCCGACGCCCAGGAGCGCGGTGCGGCGGCGCGGGTTGCCGCCGGACGGCGTGGTCGCCGCGGCGGCGGGCGAGGCAGGCGCCGCCGGCGCGGCCGGCACTGCAGGAGCCGCAGGCGGTTGCAACGCCGCGGGGACGGCCGGCGCCACGGGCGCATCGAGCTCGGGGGCCAGGGTCGGGTTCATCAGCGCGGAATCGTTCGCGGCAGCAACGGGCGCGGCCGGGACGGGACGCTTGACGTCTGCGGAATTCATGTAGATCTCTCCGGGAAAAAGCGGCGGTCGGTGGTCTCAGGACGCGGCGACGACGGCGGCATAGCCGCCACCGAGGGCGCGCACGAGCTGCATCTGCACGTCGAGCGAGCGAGCGCGAAGGTCGACGCTCAGCCGGCGTTGGGCGAGCACGTTGGTCTCTGCCGTCAGCACCGTGAGATAGGTGGCCAGGCCGGCGCCGTAGCGCTGGGTCGCGATCTGGTAGGCGGCCTCTGCCGAGCCCTGGGCATCGGCCTGCTGGCGCTGCTGCCGCTCGATCGACCGGGCCGAGCCGATCTGGTCGGCGACATCGTGGACGGCCTCGATCACGGTGCCGTTGTAGTTCTCGATGGCGGCATCGAGATCCGCGGTGCGGCCGCGCAGGTTGGCGCGCAGCCGGCCGGCGTCGAAGATCGGCAGGCGGATCGCCGGGCCGGCCCCGTACTGCTCGCTGCCCGAACGCATCAGCTTGTCGAAGCCGATGCTCGAGAAGCCGACGAACGCGGTCAGGTTGATGTTCGGATAGAACTCCGCGCGCGCCGAGGCGACGTCGCTGGTGGCCGCCTCGATGCGCCAGCGCGACGCGACGATGTCGGCGCGGCGGCCGAGCAGGTCGGCCGGGACGACGCCCGGAATCGCCACCGCGCTGACCGTCGACAGCCGTGGCGACAGGCTGTCGTAGGCGTCGGGCGGCAGGACCGTCAGCGCGGCGAGCGTGTGTCGGGCCAGCGTGATCTGCTCGTCGACCGACTCGATCTGCGTGCGTGTCTCGGGAAGAGCACCTTCGCCCTGGCGCAGCTCCTCGGTGGTGTCGAGCCCCGCGCCGACGCGTTGCCGGATGATCCCGAGGATCTGGTCGCGTTGCGCCAGCGAGCGCTCGAGCACGTCGCGCTGGTCCACCAGGCGGGCCAGCTGCACGTAGCTGCGGGCGACGTTCACGGCCAACAGCACCCTGGCGGCGGCGGCGTCCGCCTCGGCAGCGCGTTGCGCGCCGATGGCGGCTTCCAGCGCGGCCCGGTTGCGGCCGAACAGATCGAGGTCCCAGGAACCGTTGAGCTGCAGCGTGCCCTGATTGAGGAGGGCGCCTGCCAGCGGCGGCGGATAGATGCCGTTGCCGGTGATGCGCTGGCGGCTGGCGTCGGCCTCCCCGGTCAGTTGCGGCACGTCGGCCGCCCCGGCGATGCCCACGGCTGCGCTGGCCCGGCCGACGCGTGCCTGGGCCGCGCGCAGGTTCGGCGCACCGGCGATCGCCTTGTCGACGAGATCGTTCAGGGTGCCGTCGCCGAAACCCTTCCACCAGTCGGCAGCGATGGTGGCGGTGTTCTGGCCGCCGGCCGTCGCCGGGGCCACGCCGATGCTCGCAGGCTCGACCAGCTTGCCCGACGCGACGATGCCCGACGGATTCGCGCAACCCGCCAGCGCCATCACGACGGTGGCCGTGAGGGCGATGACGATCGTGGTGATGGTGCGGGCGGCATCTCCGGCGCGCGCCCTCGCGCCTGGCTGGCAGCGGTTCATTTCGATCCCTTCGCGACGCAGGCGCCGGCGTTGTCCAGCATGCGTTGCAGAAAACTCTTCAACAGATTCCATTCGTCGCTCGAGAAGCCCGCCAGGTGCGCATTCATCACCTCGGCCAACTCCACGGGCACCCGGTCGGCAGCGCTTTGGCCTTCAGCCGTGAGCTCGATGCGCACGACGCGACGGTCGTCGGTCGAACGCAGCCGTCGGCAGAAACCCTTGGCTTCGAGGCGATCCAGCAGTCTGGTCATCGACCCGGGGTCGGTCTGCAACTCACGCGCCAACTCGGCCACCGTCGATGCCCGGGCGGTGCGCAGCATGTACAGCGGACCCCACTGCGCATGGGTGATGCCCTGGGGCTCCAGCCGCTTGTCGGCGGCCTGCGCGATCGCCATCAGCACCCTCTTCATGAGGTAGCCGACGCTCTCGTCCGCGGAGTAACCGGCGGCGCTGTAGAAATTGACGGGGCAAGGATCCTGCGACATCGATTGAATGTACATGCATAGGCAATGAATGTCAAGGCTGTTAGTGGTAAGGCTCTCAATGCCCATGCTTTATTTGTGCAAGCTGCGATCTCCGGGCAGCCATGGCAACCGGGCGACCTAAACTTTGCGCATGGCCACCGCGACCCCCACTCCCCCCGCACCAGCACGCAGCGTCCGTGCGCTGGGCGGCCTGCTGCCCTTCCTGCGCCCCTATCGAAGCCGCATCGCCGCGGCCGCGGTCTTTCTCGTGCTCGCCGCGGCCAGCACGCTGGTCTTTCCGATCGCGCTCCGCTCGCTCATCGACCAGGGCTTCGTAGCCGCGGATCCCGGCGCGCGCGTGATGGCGCTGCGGGAGCATTTCGTCGCCCTCTTCGGCGTCGGCGCCGCTCTCGGCGTCTTCTCGGCGGCCCGCTTCTACATGGTGAGCTGGCTGGGCGAGCGGGTCACCGCCGACCTGCGCAACGCCGTCTACGCCCACGTCGTCAAGCAAAGCCCCGAGTTCTTCGAGACGACGCAGACCGGCGAGGTGCTGTCGCGCCTGACGACCGACACCACGCTGGTCCAGACGGTCGTCGGCTCGAGCCTGTCGATGGGTTTGCGCAACGCCGTCCTGTGCGTCGGCGCGATGGCGATGCTGATCGTCACCAACCCGGTCGTGATGACCCAGGTGCTCGGGATCCTGGTGCTCGTCGTGCTGCCATCGCTCTACTTCGGGCGGCGGGTCCAGCGCCTGTCCCGCGCCAGCCAGGACCGTGTCGCCGATTCGAGCGCGATCGCGGCCGAAGTGCTCAACGCGGTGCCCGTCGTGCAGAGCTACCTCCAGGAAGACCGCGAGGCGGCGCGCTTCACGGCCTCGACCGAGCGCGCGTTCGTGACCGCCGTGCGCCGGACGACGATGCGCTCGTTCCTGGTCGCCTTCATCATCACCGCCACCTTCGGCGCGCTGCTGTGGGGCCTGTACCAGGGCACCCAGGCGGTGGTCCACGGCGACATCAGTGCCGGCCATCTCGGCGAGACCGTCGTCTACGTGATCATCCTGGTGAGCGGCGTCGCGGTGCTGTCGGAGGTCTACGGCGACCTGCTGCGGGCGGCCGGCGCCACCGAAAGGCTGATGGAGCTGCTGCAACTGCGCTCGCCGGTGGTCTCGCCGGCGTCGCCGGAGCCGATGGCCGTGGCGACAGGCGGCGCTTCCGTGCGGCTGCAGGACGTCACGTTCCGCTACCCCTCGCGGCCGCTGCATCCGACGCTGGTCGACTTCAACCTCGTCGTCGCGCCGGGCGAGACGGTCGCGCTGGTCGGGCCGAGCGGGGCCGGCAAGAGCACGGTGTTCCAGCTCATCCAGCGCTTCTACGATGTCGAATCCGGCAGCGTGCTGGTCGATGGCGCCCGCGTCGATCGCGTCTCGCTCGACGCGCTGCGCAGCCGCATCGGCATCGTGCCGCAGGACAGCGTCATCTTTTCCGCCGATGCGATGGAGAACATCCGCTACGGCCGCCCGGACGCCAGCGACGCGGACGTGATCGCGGCCGCGACCGCCGCGTATGCCCACGACTTCATCACCGCCTTGCCGGACGGCTACAGGACCTTCCTCGGCGAACGGGGCGTCCGGCTGTCGGGCGGGCAGCGACAACGGATCTCGATCGCCCGGGCCATGCTGAAGAACCCGCCCTTGCTGCTGCTCGACGAGGCGACCAGCGCCCTCGACGCGGAAGGTGAGCGGATGGTCCAGGCCGCGCTCGAATCGGCGATGCGTCACCGCACGACGCTGGTCATCGCGCATCGTCTGTCGACGGTGCAGCGCGCCGACCGGATCGTCGTCGTCGAGGCTGGCCAGGTCGTCGAGACCGGCACGCACGCGGAGCTGCTGGCGGCAGGCGGCCTGTATTCCAGGCTCGCCGCGCTGCAGTTCGACCGCTAGATAATCCGCCCATGGAAGACGCCCCTCCGGTCATCGTCGACGACGCCGACGCCCCGACGCCGGCTCCGGCGCGGCCGGTCCGGTCGCAATACGAAGACTTCATGCGCCATGTGCGCGACCACGGCGTCGTCAAGAGCGACCGCACGGGCACGGGCACGACGAGCGTGTTCGGCCACCAGATGCGCTTCGACCTGCACGACGGCTTTCCGCTCGTGACGACGAAGAAAGTCCACTGGCGCGCCATCGTCCTCGAGCTGCTGTGGTTCCTGCGCGGCGACGGCAACGCGCGCTGGCTGCAGGACCGCGACGTGACGATCTGGAACGAATGGGCCGCCCCCGACGGAGACCTGGGCCCGGTCTACGGCGTGCAGTGGCGGTCGTGGCCGACACCCGATGGCGGCAGCATCGACCAGATCGCGCGCGTGGTCGAGCAGCTGAAGACCGACCCGGATTCCCGCCGGATCATCGTCAGCGCCTGGAACGTGTCGGCTCTCGCCGACATGGCGCTGCTGCCGTGCCACGCGTTCTTCCAGTTCTACGTCGCGCCGTCCGAGCGTCCGGGCGCGCGACGGCGGCTCAGCTGCCAGCTCTACCAGCGCAGTGCCGACATCTTTCTCGGCGTGCCGTTCAACATCGCCAGCTACGCCTTGCTCACCCACATGCTCGCGCAGCAGTGCGATCTCGACGTCGGCGAGTTCATCTGGACAGGGGGTGATTGCCACATCTACAGCAACCACGCCGAGCAGGTCGCGCTGCAGCTGTCGCGCGAGCCCCTGCCCTATCCGACAGTTGCGATCCTGCGCCGCCCGGCAACGATCTTCGACTACAGCGACGCGGACTTCGCCCTCGTCGACTATCGCCACCACCCGGCGATCAAGGCACCGGTCGCCGTCTGACCCAGGCGGTTCGGCGCATCGTTTTTTCGGTGCCCGGCGTGGCGCATTTCACTCCGCTGCCCGGCAACGACCTGGCACGCGGCAGCGGCCGGCGCTAAAGTGAAGGGATGTCCACCAACTACCTGGCGCCGACCGCTGCCGAGCTCGAGCGCGAATGGGGCCTCGCCCTGGCAGACGACTGGCAGACCGACATCGGCCCCGGCGACTACGCGCCGATCATCCGGCGCTTCGGCGTCGGCGCGGCTGCGCAACGGGAAGTCGTCGTCGCCCGCTTCGGCCTGCTCCCCGCGGCCTCGAAAACCGTCAAGTCGCCCGCCTCCACGGTCAACGCCCGCACCGAGAACGCCGCCGGACGGAGCGCGTTCAAGACGGCCTGGGCGGAGCGCCAGTGGTGCATCGTTCCCGCGCAGTGTTTCTACGTGCCCTATTACGCCGACGGGTCCAAGCGCTCCGAGCGCTGGCGCGTCCGCCGCACCGACCGCTCGCCGCTGAACATCGCCGGCCTCTGGGACCGCTGGGTCGGCGAGGACGGGCAGTCGATCGTCAGTTTCAGCCTGCTCACGGTCAACTGCGATCTGCACCCCCTGCTCTCGCGCTTCAATCGCGCGCAGGGAGACAAGGGAGAGCCCACCGAGAAACGCACGCTCGCCCTGCTCGCCGAAGAAGATTTCGATGAATGGCTCGACACCCCGCCGAGCCGGGCGCCGATGTACTTCGGCACCTTCAGCAAGGATGATCTCGAGGCCGAGCCGGCACCGGCGAGCAGCCTGCGCCGCACGACCATGATGATGCCGCTCGATTCGGCGAGCTCGGAGCTCTGAGCCGCCCCGTTCGCGTCGAGCGATTCACCGACGCGACGCTGCGCAGGGTCGCTAGATCAGCATCGACTCCGCCGTCTTGCCATCGGCGATCGCATCCTTGAACCAGCGCGGTTGAAGTCCGCGGCCTGCCCAGGTGTTGCCGTGCTCGTCGCGATATTTGGCGGCGACCTTCCGGCCCTTCGGCGGGGATTTCTTCGATCGTGTCGGCGCCGTCGTCGGACGGGCCCCGTCCAGGGCGAAATCGCTCAGCTGCTTTCCGCTCGCAAGGGCTTCGGTGAGCCAGGCCGGACGCGGGCCGCGGCCGCCCCACGTCTTGCCTGAGCCATCTGCGAATTTCGGCGCCCGGTCGGTCCTGCCATGGGTCTTCGTCGACGTGCGCACGGTGCCGCCGGAGAGTCCCAGATCGGCGGCCGTCAATCGATAGAAGGCAACCGCCTCCTTGATTCGCGACACGACGCCGGCGATTTCCTTGGAGCGCGCTGTTTCGGCCTGTCGTTGCAGGGTTTCGATCTGCTTGATGATTCGGGAATAAGACGTTGTCATTGGCAATTCGGTAAAACTCGTGAATTCCGAGTCTAGCCCGTGCCAAATTCCAATGCATTACCGTCGGTAAACCCAATGCCGAATTTCAATTGGATAGCCGTCGTGCCGGCCTGACCATTCGGAGCGTCTGGCCGGCACGATGTGACACGTCCGCTCAGGGCAGCGACTGCGCCATCTTCAGGTGGCCGCGCAGGTCGGGCAGCGTCTTCGCGGCGAACGCCTTCAGCTCCGGGTCGCTGCCCTTGTTGGCTTCGTCTTCGAACAGTGCGATCGTGGCCTTGTGGTCGGCGATCATCTGCGCCTTGAAGGCCCGGTCGAAGTTGGCGCCCGACTTGCCGGCGAGCGCTGCTTCCGCCTTCTTGTGCTTGTCGTCCGGCGCCGGCGGCACGGCGATGCTCTTGGCAGTGGCGATCTGCTTGAGCTCGTCGTTCGCCTTGGTGTGGTCTTCCACCATCTTCTGACCGAAGTCCTTCACCGCGGCGCTCGACCCCTTTTGCTGGGCCATGCCACCAGCGTCGACTTCGGTCATGCCACCGATCGCGGCCTTGGCGACGAAGCTGTCGTCGGCTGCGAATGCCGATGCGCCGAGGAGGCATGCGGCGCTGGCCAAGGCGATGGAGATCAGGGACGGGACGGGTCGAAACGTGTTCATGGCATTTGCCTGGAGTGGATGGATGCACATGTCTGGCAACCGCCGTGCCTCCGGATGAATGTCGGGCGACATCCATCGTGTGGCGGGAGCGGGGCCGGACGAAGGCACGTGCGTTGCCCCAAGCCGGCGATGGACGCTGACGAATTCAATCGCGTGCGGGATCTTCTTTCGGCGCAGCGCATCGAGCTGCGCGAGGATGTGGTGCTCGCGCTCGAAGCGCGGAGGCACGCCCAGCAGGAGCTCATCCTGAACACGTGTCGTGCCGCAGGCGCGTCGGCGCGATCGCACGGTCTCGCACGCGAGACCAACCCTTTCACGCGGCTCCTCCATTCGCAAGGCATCGGCGTCGTCACGCCCGAGGCCTGGAGCGCGCGGTCGGACGCATGGCTCGCGGGTTGGGACGGTGCCAGCGCATCCGACGCCGCCTGACCTTGTCGCGTCGTCGACTGGCGAACGTGACGAGGGCTCCGGACGTCACGTCCGGAGCCCTGTCGCTTCTGGCTCCTGGGAGAGCCTGTCTGGTGGAGCTGGGGGGAATCGAACCCCCGTCCGAGAGCCATTGCCGGGCAGATCTACACGCTTAGCTGGCTGATTTGGTTTTAAGGATCCAAGTCGCGCAGCAGCACGCTACCTGCATCCCGATTCACTTGATTTGATCCAGCGCCGAATGACGCGACGCAGGACGAGCCAATGTGTATGACTTCGCAGCGGTCAGGTTGCCCCGATCACCCAGCCCATCGGCCAACTGTTGCGAAGCTCACCGGTTTTAAGCGGCGAGGGCGTACGAAGAGTCGTTCGCAGTTACTTTGTTTCCAGTGGATTTACGAGCGAACTGGTGCTCGGCGTGCACTGTTCCGACTCCGAACCCTCGTCGAAGCCAGGTCAGCCCCAGAGCGCCTAGTTTAAGGCATTGCCCGATATCTCAAGCGTCGCCGCGAGCCTCGAGCCAGGCGGCGAGCTCGCCGGGGCCCGCAAGGATCGCATCCGCGCCCCAGGATTCGATCGTTTCTCCGTGGCCCAGATACCCCCACGCAGCCGCGATCGTCGCCATGCCTGCCGCCTTTCCGGCGACGACGTCGCGGTGATCGTCGCCCACGTACACGCACGAGGCAGGCGCGACGCCGAGCCGGCGCGCGGCTTCCAGGAGCGGCGCGGGGTGCGGCTTGGAATGGGCGGTCGTGTCGCCGCAGACGATCGCTCCTGCGCCGTGGGCGAAGCGCAGCCAGGCGATCAGCGGCTCGGCCAGGCTGGCGACCTTGTTGGTGACGATGCCCCAGGGAATGCCTGCGGCCTGCAGGTGATCGATCGTCGCCGGAACGGCGTCGAACGGGCGGGTCAGCAACGTCATGCGTTCCCGGTAACGCAGCAGGAACGCCTCGCGCAGGGCCGCGAACCCGGGATCGTCCGGCGTCAGCCCGAAGCCGGCGCCGATCATGCCGCGCGCGCCGGTGCCGACCACCGGCCGCAACACCGCGAACGGCATCGGCGCCAGGCCTCGGGCGACCCGGAGATCGTTGCATGCGCCGGCGAGATCCGGCGCACTGTCGATCAGGGTGCCGTCGAGATCGAACAGCACCGCCTTCGGCCGCGCGATCAATCGCCCTTTCGGCAAGCGATCAGATAGTTGACGCTGGTGTCGGCGCCGAGACGATAGCGGCGCGTCAGCGGGTTGTAGGTGAGCCCGCGTGTCGCGGCCAGCGAGAGGCCGACCTCGCGGCACCATCCCGCGAGCTCGCTCGGGCGGATGAATCGGGCGTATTCGTGCGTGCCCTTGGGCAGGAGCTTCAGCACGTGCTCGGCGCCGACGATCGCGAAGGCGAAGGCCTTGGCGTTGCGGTTGATGGTCGAGAAGAATGCCGAGCCACCGGGCTTCAGCAATTGCGTGCAGGCTTGCACCACCGACGACGGATCCGGAACGTGCTCGAGCATCTCCATGCAGGTGACGACGTCGTATGCGGCCGGCGTGTCGAGCGCCAGAGCCTCGACCGCGATCTCGCGGTACTCGAGCCGCGGCGTCCCCGCCTCGGCCGCATGCAACTGGGCGACGCGCAGCGCCTTGGCGGCGAGATCGATGCCGAGCACG
>CAZZVH010000112.1:0-9564 GCA_964657365.1 uncultured Burkholderiaceae bacterium | reverse complement strand
TGTAGTGCTGCACGAAGAACCAGGCGCCCTGGTTCTGCGGCTCGTCCTGGCACCAGACCACCTCGGCGAGGTTCGGGTACTTCTTGAACTCAGCCAGGAACGACTTGTGCGGAAACGGATAGAGCTGCTCGACGCGGATGATCGCGACGTCGGTGTTCTTGCGCTCGACGCGCGAGCGCATCAGGTCGTAGTAGACCTTGCCCGAACAGGCGACGAGACGCTTGACCTTCTCCGGATGGATCTCCGCGTTCTGCTCGCCGATGACGGTCTTGAACTCGCCCTTGGTGAAGTCGGTGAGCGGCGAGCTCGCGTCCTTCGCACGCAGCAGCGACTTCGGCGTCAGGATGATCAGCGGCTTCCTGAACATGCGCACCATCTGCCGGCGCAGCACGTGGAAGATCTGGCTCGCCGACGTCGGCTGCACGACCTGCATGTTGTTGTCGGCCGAGAGCTGCATGAAGCGCTCGAGACGCGCCGACGAGTGCTCCGGGCCCTGCCCTTCGTAGCCGTGCGGCAGCAGCAGGGTGAGGCCGTTCGCGCGGCCCCACTTCACTTCGCCCGAGGCGATGAACTGGTCGATCACCACCTGGGCGCCATTGACGAAATCGCCGAACTGCGCTTCCCAGATCACGAGCGTGTTCGGCTCGGCGCTGGCATAGCCGTACTCGAAGCCGAGCACGGCTTCTTCCGACAACAGTGAATCGATGACGACGAACGGCGCCTGGCCGTCGGCCACGTGCTGCAGCGGCGTCCAGGTGCCTTCGTCCCAGCGTTCGCGGTTCTGGTCGTGCAGCACCGAGTGGCGGTGCGTGAAGGTGCCACGCGCCGAGTCTTCGCCGGAGAGACGCACGGCATAGCCGCTCGCCACCAGCGACGCGTAGGCGAGATGCTCGCCCATGCCCCAGTCGACTCGGACGTCGCCGCGGCCCATCGCGGCGCGGTCGGCGAGCACCTTCTCGACCAGCGGGTGCACCTTGAAGTTCGGCGGCACGGTCGTGATGCGCTCGGCCAGGCGCTTGAGCTCGGCCACCGGCAGCGCCGTGTCCGATGCGTCGGTCCACTTCTTGTTCAGGAACGGCGACCAGTCGACGGCGTACTTGCTCTTGTAGTTCGTGAGCACCGGGTCGTAGCTGCTCTTGCCGGCGTCGAGCGCGGCACGGGTCGACTTGACCATGCCGTCCGGGCCGTCGGCCGGCAACACGCCCTGGGCGACCAGCTTGTCGCCATAGAGCTTGCGCGTGCCGGGGTGGGCCGCGATCTTCTTGTACATCAGCGGCTGGGTCAGGGCCGGCGTGTCCTGCTCGTTGTGGCCGAGCTTGCGGAAGCAGACGATGTCGACGACGACATCCTTGTTGAATTCCTGCCGGTAGTCGAGCGCCAGCTGGCTGCAGAGGATCACGGCTTCCGGGTCGTCGCCGTTCACGTGCAGCACCGGCGCCTCGATCATCTTGACCACGTCGGTGCAATAGAGCGTGGAGCGTGAATCGCGCGGGTCGGACGTCGTGAAGCCGATCTGGTTGTTGATGACGACGTGGACGGTGCCGCCCGTGTAGTAGCCGCGGGTCTGGGCCAGCGCCAGCGTCTCCATCACGACGCCCTGGCCGGCGAAGGCCGCGTCGCCATGGACGATGACCGGCAGGACCGTATCGCCCTCCGCGTCGCCGCGTCGGTCGAGACGCGCCTTGACGGAACCTTCGACGACAGGATTGACGATCTCGAGGTGCGACGGGTTGAACGACAGGCTCAGGTGGACCGGACCTCCCGGGGTGGTGACATCGCTCGAGAACCCCTGGTGGTACTTGACGTCGCCCGACGGGAGGTTTTCCGGCGCGGTGTGGTCGAACTCCGCGAACAGGTCCTTCGGCAGCTTGCCGAGCGTGTTCACGAGCACGTTCAGCCTGCCGCGGTGCGCCATGCCGATGACGATCTCCTGCACGCCCTTGCCGCCGGCGCGCTGCACGAATTCGTCCATCGAGGCGATGAAGCTCTCGCCGCCTTCGAGCGAGAAGCGCTTCTGGCCGACGTACTTGGTGTGCAGGTAGCGCTCGAGGCCTTCCGCCGCCGTCAGGCGATCGAGGATGTGGATCTTCTCCTCGGCGCTGAAGTTCGGCTTCGAGCGCATCGGCTCGAGACGCTGCTGCCACCAGCGCTTCTCCGTCGGCTCGGTGCAGTGCATGTACTCGGCGCCGATGGTGCCGCAGTAGGTTTCGCGGAGCGCCTGCACGATCTCGCGCAGCGTCATGTGCTCTGCGGTCGAGAAGTAGGTGTTCGTGGCGCTGAACACCATGTCCATGTCGGCTTCGGTCAGGTCGTAGAAGACCGGCTCGAGCTCGGGGATCCTGGGGCGTTCCTGGCGCTTCAGCGGGTCGAGATCGGCCCAGCGCGAACCGAGGAAGCGATAGGCCGCGATCAGCGACTGGACATGGACCTGCTTGCGGGCGACGGCCAGGTCTTCGCTCGAGGCGCGATTGCCGAAGGCGTTGGCCTTGGCGCGCTGGGCGAACGATTCGACCACGGGCGCATGGGCCATGTCGCGGGCGGAGCTGCCGTCGGCGGCAGGAACGTTCTGGAGCGCATCGAAATACGTGCGCCAGTTGTCGGGCACGGAACCCGGGTTGTCGAGGTAGGCCTCGTACAACTCTTCCACGTACGGCGCGTTACCGCCGAACAGGTACGAGTTCGCCCTGTCTTCTTGCATCATCTCGCTCACCTTTCACGCCGGTTTCCGACGTCACAGTGGGTTTGGAAAACCTTCCGCGCTTCGGCTCGACCGGCTCACGGATTGCGACCCTGCCCGCTCATCGACGAGCGGGCGGACGGGAAGGACCTCTTCAGTCTCGGGGGACTGTAGCACTCCGATACGACGATGCAGCCGCGAGGGTCGGCCTCGCAACGTGACGCTTGCCGCGAACTCACTGCAACCGGTGAAGCGCGTCGTCGTATTCCTTGGCGAGCCTCGCGACGAGTTTCTTCACCGGCACCACGCCATGGACCGCGCCGATGCCCTGGCCGGAACCCCAGATGTCCTTCCAGGCCTTGGCCGCGTCGCCGCCGAAGTTCATCTTGCTCGGATCGCTCACGGGCAGCGCGTCGGGATCGAGACCGGCGGCGCGGATCGAGCCCTTCAGATAGTTGCCGTCGACGCCCGTGAACAGGTTCGAATAGACGATGTCGTCGCTGCTGCCGTCGACGATCATCTGCTTGTAGGCATCTGGGGCGCGGGCTTCGTCGGTCGCGATGAAGGCCGAGCCGATGTACGCGAAGTCGGCGCCCATCGCCCGGGCGGCGAGCACCGCGCCGCCGTTGGAGATCGCGCCGGACAGCGCCAGCGGGCCGTCGAACCATTCGCGGATCTCGGCGACCAGGGCGAACGGACTCTTCACGCCCGCGTGGCCACCGGCGCCCGCGGCCACCGCGATGAGCCCGTCGGCGCCCTTGTCGATCGCCTTCTTCGCGAACGTGTTGTTGATGATGTCGTGCAGGACCACGCCACCCCAGCCATGGACGGCATCGTTGACGTCGGTGCGGGCGCCGAGCGAGGTGATGACGATCGGCACCTTGTACCGGGCGCACACCTCCATGTCGTGCTCGAGGCGGTCGTTGCTCTTGTGCACGATCTGGTTGATGGCGAACGGCGCCGCAGGCCGTTCCGGGTGTTCCCGATCGTGCGCGGCCAGCGTCTCGGTGATCTCCGCCAGCCACTCGTCGAGCTGCGCCGCCGGCCGGGCGTTGAGCGCCGGCATCGAGCCCACGACGCCGGCCTTGCATTGCGCGATCACGAGTTTCGGCGTGCTGATGATGAACAGCGGCGCGCCGATGATCGGCAGGGGCAGGTGGCTGAGAACGGGTGGCAGCGGCATGGGCGGTTCCGGTGACGGGAGTGGGGAGGTGCGGGTCAGAACGCTTCGAGCGGCAAGGCCATGACGCTGGCCGCGCCGTCGACGATCGCTTCTCGCAGCGCCGGCGCCTTGCTGAGCAGATGCTCGGCATAGAAGCGCGCGGTGGCGATCTTCGCCGTCGCGAACGCCGCGTCGCCCTCGCCCGCCGCCAGCATGCGCTCCGCAGCGAGAAGCGCCCGGGCCATCTGCCAGCCGGCCATCAGGTTGCCGGCCAGCATGAGATAGGGCACGGACCCTGCGAACACCGCGTTCGGATCCGCCTTGCTGTGGCTCACCACGAAGTCGACCACCTGCTCGAATGCGAGCCGCCCTTCGCGCAGGCGTTTCGCCATCGAACGGGCGGCGTCGCTGGGGGACGTTTCCAGTTCGGCTTCGGTCGCGGCGATGCGACCGGCAATGGCCTTGGCGAGGCGCCCACCGTCACGCGCGGTCTTGCGGCCGACGAGGTCGTTGGCCTGGATCGCCGTCGTGCCTTCGTAGATCGGCAGGATGCGCGCGTCGCGCAGGTATTGCGCCGCGCCGGTTTCCTCGATGAAGCCCATGCCGCCGTGCACCTGCACGCCGAGGCTGGCGATCTCCACGCTCATCTCGGTGCTGTAGCCCTTCACCAGCGGCACCATGAACTCGTAGAAGGCCTGGTTCTGCCGGCGCGTCTCGGCGTCCGGGTGATGGTGCGACGCGTCGGAGGCCGCGGCGGCGACCAGCGCCATCGCCCTGCAGCCCTCGGTGCAGGCGCGCATCGTCATCAGCATGCGGCGAACGTCGGGGTGATGGACGATCGTCGCGCTGCCCGCCACCGACCCGTCGACCGGGCGGGACTGCACGCGATCCTTCGCGAACGCCGCCGCCTTCTGGTACGCCCGCTCCGCCACGGCGATGCCCTGCATGCCGACCGCGTAGCGGGCCGCGTTCATCATGATGAACATGTACTCGAGGCCGCGGTTCTCCTCGCCGATCAGCGTGCCGATGGCGCCCGGGCCGTCCAGGCCGGGGCCGCCCTTGTCGCCGAACTGGAGCACCGCCGTCGGGCTGGCCTTGATGCCGAGCTTGTGCTCGATGCTGACGCACCAGGCATCGTTGCGCGCGCCGACGGCGCCGCTCGCGTCGACCAGGAATTTCGGCACGATGAAGAGGCTGATGCCCTTGACGCCTTCCGGCGCGCCGACTACCCGCGCCAGCACGAGATGGACGATGTTGCCCGCCATGTCGTGCTCGCCGTAGGTGATGTAGATCTTGGTGCCGAAGATCCGGTAACGGCCGTCGCCCAGCGGCTCCGCCCGCGTGCGCACCAGCGCCAGGTCGCTGCCGGCCTGGGGCTCGGTCAGGTTCATCGTGCCGGTCCACTCGCCCGAGATCATCTTCGGGATGAAGCCCTGCTGCTGCTCCGGCGAGCCGGCGGTCAACAGTGCCTCGATCGCGCCGTCGGTCAGCAGCGGGCACAGCGCGAAGCTCAGGTTGGCGCTGTTGATCATCTCGATGCACGCCGCGCCGATCGTCTTCGGAAGGTTCTGGCCGCCGAACGCCTCGGGGTGCTGAAGCCCTTGCCAGCCGCCCTCGCCGAACTGGCGAAAAGCCTGCCTGAAGCCTGGAGTCGTGGTGACCACGCCGTCTTTCCACGACGACGGATGCACGTCGCCCTCCCGGTTCAGCGGCGCCAGCACTTCCTGGCTGAAACGCGCGCATTCTTCCAGCACGGCCTGCGCCGTGTCGAGACCGGCGTCGCTGAAACCGGGCATGGCCGCGACGGCTTCCAGATCGGCCAGCTCCTTCATGCAGAACAGCATGTCCTTGACGGGCGCGACGTAGCTCATGGCGATGTCTCTCGGTTCGATGTGCGTGGCGAAGAAAAGCCCGCTCTCCGATGGATCGGACGAGCGGGCCGTTTGCGACAGGACGACAGGTCAGAGGGCGGCGACCATCTCCGGCACCGCGACGAACAGGTCCTGCACGAGGCCGTAGTCGGCGACGCTGAAGATCGGCGCTTCCTCGTCCTTGTTGATGGCGACGATGACCTTCGAATCCTTCATGCCGGCCAGATGCTGGATCGCGCCGCTGATGCCGGCCGCGATGTACAGCTGCGGCGCGACGATCTTGCCGGTCTGCCCGACCTGCCAGTCGTTCGGCGCGTAGCCGGCATCGACCGCGGCGCGGCTGGCGCCGAGCGCAGCGCCGAGCTTGTCGGCGAGCGGCGTGAGGACCTCGTTGAACTTGTCCATCGAGCCCATGGCCCGGCCGCCGGAAACGATGATCTTCGCGGCCGTCAGCTCGGGCCGGTCGTTCTGGGCGATCTCGGAACTCACGAACGCGGCCTGGTCGGAGCCCGCCACCGCCGCGACCGTCTCGATGCCGGCCGAGCCGCCCGATGCCGCCGCCGGGTCGAAGCCGGTGGTGCGCACGGTGATCACCTTGACGGCGTCGAGGCTCTGCACCGTGGCGATGGCGTTGCCGGCGTAGATCGGACGCTCGAAGATGTCGGGCGCGTCGACCTTGGTGATGTCGGAGATCTGGCCGACGTCGAGCTTCGCGGCGACGCGGGGAGCGACGTTCTTGCCGGACGCCGTGGCCGCGAACAGGATGTGCGAGAAGCCCGGCGCCAGCGCCAGGACCTGCGCCGCCATGTTCTCCGCCAGACCGTGCGCGAACGCGTCGCTGTCGGCGTGATGCACCTTGGCGACGCCGGCGATGGCAGCGGCAGCGGTGGCCGCACCGGACGCATTCGCCCCCGCCACCAGCACGTGGACCTCGCCGCCGATCTTCGTCGCGGCGGTCACGGTGTTGAGCGTTGCGGGACGGATGCCGGCGTTGTCGTGCTCGGCGACCACGAGGATCTTGATCTCGGCCATGTCAGATCACCTTCGCTTCGTTCTTGAGCTTGGCGACCAGCGTCGCCACGTCCGGGACCTTGATGCCGGCGCCGCGCTTGGGCGGCTCGCTGACCTTCAGTGTCTTGAGGTGCGGCTTGACGTCGACACCCAGATCGGCCGGCTTGAAGACGTCCATCTGCTTCTTCTTCGCCTTCATGATGTTGGGCAGCGTCACGTAGCGCGGCTCGTTCAGGCGCAGGTCCGTCGTCACCACGGCAGGCAGCTTGATCTTCAGTGTTTCGGCGCCGCCGTCGACCTCGCGCGTGACGCTGGCATAGCCGTCGGCCACCTCGACCTTCGAGGCGAAGGTCGCCTGCGGCATGTCGGCCAGCGCCGCCAGCATCTGGCCGGTCTGGTTGCAGTCGTCGTCGATCGCCTGCTTGCCGAGGATGACCAGGCCGGGCTGCTCCTTGTCGACCAGCGCCTTCAGAAGCTTGGCCACCGCCAGCGGCTGCAACTCGTCGTCGCACTGGACCAGGATCGCGCGGTCGGCGCCGATGGCCATGGCGGTGCGCAGCGTCTCCTGGCATTGCAGGACCCCGCACGACACCGCGATCACCTCGGTGACGATGCCCTTCTCACGCAGCCGTACCGCCTCTTCGACGGCGATCTCGTCGAACGGGTTCATGCTCATCTTGACGTTGGCGATGTCGACGCCGCTGCCATCGGACTTGACGCGGACCTTGACGTTGTAGTCGACGACGCGCTTGACGGGGACGAGAACTTTCATCGGCGGAGGCTCCTGCGAGCGAAGGGACAATCGAACGGTCGTGCTATTTTAGCCGCGCCCGCACCTCCGGTTCATCGAGGGCGCCGAGCGCGCCGCAGGGGCTTGCGCCGCCGTCAGGACGTCGTCTTCTGGACGGGCTTGACCTGCGGCACGTCGTCGCACACGAAGCTCACCTCGGGCGTCTGCGTCGAGAACAGGTGCCAGCCGGACGAACCGGTCACGATCACCAGCGCATGCTTGCCCTGGGCGTCGCAGTAGTCGCCTGCGAGCTTGATGCCGCGCGCCTTGATCTCGGCGTCGCTGGGCGAGCCGCCACCGGCGCCGGCGCGGACCTTGTAGGTGTCGGGACCCGTCTTGATGACGTCGGGGCCGGGCTTCATCCAGTTCGAGACGGTCGAGCAACCGCCGAGCGCAACGACGGTGCCGAGCAAGGCGACTGAGACTTTCATCGATGTCTTCCGATCAGCACGCCGGAGGTCGGGGCGAGCACCGTGACTCTATAGGCGATCTGGCCGTGTCCGCGCAAGCCAGCGGTGACGAAGTGCGTACAAGTGCGCTGTCGAACCGGGCACCGGCCGTGGCGTCGATATCATCCGGGCGCCTGCCCAGGTGACGGAATCGGTAGACGTAGCGGGCTTAAAACTCGCAGCCGCGAGGCGTGCGGGTTCGAGTCCCGCCCTGGGCACCAGCGGTCGCCGCCGCGATCATTTCGTCGACCATTGCGCCGGATCGAAGCCGACGGTGATCGTGCCGCCCGCCCATTCGACGACCGGACGCTTGATGACGCTGGGCTGCGCCAGCATCACCGCACGCGCCGATGCCGCATCGACGACCCCTGCACGCGTCTCGTCGTCGAGCTTGCGCCAGGTCGTGCCCTTGCGATTGAGGAGGCGCTCCCAGCCGACCACGGCAATCCAGGCATCGAGACGCGCCGGCGGCACGCCGGACTTCCTGAAGTCATGGAACGCATGCTCGGTGCCGCGTTCGCCCATCCAGGCGCGCGCCCGCTTCACGGTGTCGCAGTGTGGGATGCCGAAGAGCGTCGTGGACGGCATGGACACGGATAGGGGATGGAGGCGCGGGCCGGAGTCGAACCGACCTACTCGGATTTGCAATCCGGTGCATAACCGCTTTGCTACCGCGCCGCTGTCTTCCTGCGAAGCCTTCGCTCGAAGGCCTCGATAAAAAAGGGAAGCCTGGGCTTCCCTTTCGGTGTCTGGAGCGGGAGAAGAGTCTCGAACTCTCGACCTCAACCTTGGCAAGGTTGCGCTCTACCAACTGAGCTACTCCCGCATCGTTCGCCGGGCCCGAAGGCTCGGCGACGAAGGCCGCAAGTATAGCGGCAAGCTCGGCGCCTTGCCGCCACCCTCGACGTCTCAGTGCGTGATGACGTCTCCGCCCGGCGGGACGACCGCCGGCGCGGCAGCCGCCGCTTCCACGGGCTTCGCCGGCTCGTCGTCGGGCAGGGGCTGCGGCATGGTCTCGAGCGCGACTTCCAGAACCTGATCGATCCACTTGACCGGAATGATCTCGAGCTGGTTCTTCACGTTCTCGGGGATGTCCTGCAGATCCTTGACGTTTTCCTGCGGAATCATCACCGTCTTGATGCCGCCGCGACGCGCCGCCAGGAGCTTCTCCTTCAGGCCGCCGATCGCCGTCACTTCACCGCGCAGCGTGATCTCGCCGGTCATCGCGACGTGGGCCCGCACCGGGATGCCGGTGAGCGCCGACACGAAGGCCGTCGTCATCGCCGCACCCGCGCTCGGCCCGTCCTTCGGCGTCGCGCCGTCGGGCACGTGGATGTGGATGTCGCGCTTCTCGAACATCTCGTCCTTGATGCCCAGGCGCGCGGCACGGGCGCGCACGACGGAACGCGCGGCCTCGACCGATTCCTTCATCACGTCGCCGAGCGAACCCGTGCGAATGATCTGGCCCTTGCCCGGCATGATCGCGGACTCGATCGTCAGCAGGTCGCCGCCGACTTCCGTCCACGCGAGACCGACCACCTGGCCGACCTGGTTCTTCTTCTCGGCACGACCGAAGTCGTACTTGCGAACGCCCAGGAAGTCGT
>CAZZVH010000111.1:0-9564 GCA_964657365.1 uncultured Burkholderiaceae bacterium | reverse complement strand
GCCATGCCTGGGACGACACCGCCGCGACCATCGCCGCGGCCATCGCCGAGTGCCTGGTCGACCGGCCCGCCGAGGCCGACGTCGCGGAGACGGTCGACACGGCGTTCGGCGCGCTCGATGCCGAACCGCCGGTGGCTGCCCGCGCCGTCGCCGGCTCGCGATGATCATCGACGCCCACGTCCACTGCTCCGGGGCCGAGCGCAGCAGCGACGTGCTGCGCTCCCTGGACGACGCGGGCGTCGACATGGCGGTGCTGCTGGCGCCGTTCCTGAGCGCCGGCTTTTCGCTCGACGATCCGGCGTCGCTGGTCCGCGCCAACGCCCACGTCGCCGACGTCGTGCGCGGCCACGCCGATCGCCTGATCGGCTTCGCGGTGGTCGACCCGCGCGACCCGGCGGCGCCGGAGCACCTGCGCCATGCCGTCGAGACGCTCGGCCTGCGCGGCGTGAAGATGGTGCCGACCGGCTGGTACCCGTACGACGCGGAAGTCCAGCCCGTGTTCGCGGAGGCGCGGCGTCTCGGCGTGCCGTTGCTATTCCACAGCGGCATCTTCATCGACGGCCGTTCCGGCCGGTTCTGTCGCCCGACCTTCTTCGAAGCGCTGCGCGACCACCCGGGCCTCAAGGTGACGCTGGCCCATCTCGGCTGGCCGTGGGTCGACGAGGCGATCGCGGTCGGCCTGATCGACCGCATCCACGGCGTGCCGCCCGGCGATGCGATGTTCCGCTTCGACATCTCTTTCGGGCCGCCGCCGCCGTACCGCAGGGAGGCGTTGGGCAAGGCGCTCGAGGTGCTCGGCGCCGAGTCGCTGCAGTTCGGCAGCGACTGCTTCCTGCCCTGCAGCGGCGCGCAGATCGCCGAACGCATGGGCTGGGTGCACGACCTGCTCGACGAGCTCGAGGTCGGCGACGAGGCCCGGGCGCGCATCTGGGGCGGCACTGCCGCGGCCTGGCTCGGCCTCGACACGTCGTCGCCGGTCGCGGACGACGGCGACAGGGCCGGACGCTTCGGCGATCGGCCGATGCGCCTGCAGGATGTCTGCTGCTGAGACGACGATGTCCACCACCTCCATCCACGCCGCCACCCACCGGCTGCACGTGCTCCAGGTCGTCGGCAACGCCATCGTCGGCGGCATGGAGACCTGTGTCGCGCGTCTGCTGGAGCGGCTGCCGCCGGACCGCTTCCGGGTCTCGGTGCTGTGCCCGTTCGAGAGCCCGTTCACGGAGTCGCTGCGCGGCTTCGGAGCCGACGTGATGATCGCGTCGCTCACCGAGGAGCCGTCGTGGCAATCCATCCAGCTCGCCTGCGCGCTGGTCCACGCCAACGGCATCGACGTGATCCAGTCGCACCTGCCGAACGCGCACGTGCTCGCCGGCATCGTCGGCAGGCTGGTCGACAAGCCGGTGCTCGCCACCATCCACGGCCGCCAGCTCACGTCCATCGATCTCGAGGTGCACCGGGCTGCCGGCACCCATCTCGCGGTCGTCTGCCGGCACAGCCAGCTGCACGCTCTCGGGGTGGGCGCCGTCGCCAACCGGCTGCATCTTGTGCCGAACGGCGTCGACACCGAGGTGTTCGCGCCGGGCGCGCATCGGGCCGGCGCGTTGCGGGCGCAATTCGGCATCGGCGCCGATGCGCCGATCGTCGGCTTCGTCGGCCGCCTTTCCTGGGAGAAAGGGCCCGACGTCTTCCTGCGCACGGCGCTCGCGGTGCACGCGAGCTGCCCCGACGCCCGTTTCGTGCTCGTCGGCGACGGGCCGATGCGCCAGCACCTCGAGACGTTCGTCGCCCGGTTCGGGCTGTCAGCCTACGTGCATCTGGCCGGCACGCAGTCGGACATGCCGCGCGTGCTCGGCGAGTTCGACGTGCTGGTGTCGTCGTCGCACTCCGAAGCGATGCCGCTGGCGATCATGGAAGCGATGGCGAGCGGCCTGCCGGTGGTGGCGACGCGGGTCGGCGGCGTCGCCGACCTCCTCGACAACGGCGTCACGGGCTGGCTCGCCAACGACGGCGACTTCGAGGGTCTGGCGACCCGTGTCGTCGATCTCCTGCGCGACGACACGCTGCGTCTCACCGCCGGCCGTGCGGCCCGCGCGCGGGCCTGCAGCCACTTTCCGATCGCCGCGAACGTCGAGCGGACGGCCGCACTGCTGACGCGTCTGGCCCAGCCACGCAACGAAGCCCGTCGCCTGGCCTGACACGTCGTTCGCGCGGCGGCGAAACGTCCTACGCATTGGTCGTCCGACCGCCGACAGACCGCCGAAAGCGCCTCGGCGACAGTGACTCATCGGTTGCTTGGTCGCGACGCCGCGATCGACGGGACCGAATGTTCAACCATGTTGCATCGAGAGGAATTTTCATGAACAAGGATCAAGTCAAGGGTCGGGTCGAAGAAGCCAAGGGCAGCATCAAGGAAGCCACCGGCAAGGTCGTGGGCAACCCGAACCTGCGCGACGAGGGAACGCTCGACAAGGCGGCCGGCAAGGCCCAGGCGACCTACGGCGATGCCAAGGAAAAGGTCAAGGGCGCCATCGACAAGGCGTGACCCCACGACGGATCCTCGCGATCCGTCGCTCTCTTCCAGTTTTCCGTCGGGGCGGCAGTGCAGCGAAAGCGCACTGCCGCTGTCGTTTCCGACGCGCCGATCACCCACTTCCGGACTTCCCATGACACCCACCGCGACCACTGCACCGCTCCGCTACGAGGCCGGCTTCGAGCACGACGAGAAGGACGAGGCGACGACCACCGCCGAGCTGATCGAGACGCTGCGCCACATCGCGGAGAAGACGTTCGCCGATTCGGGCCACGCACTGCGCGGCGTCCATGCCAAGAACCACGGCATGGTGCGCGGCGAGCTGCAGGTGCTCGACGGCCTGCCGCCGCAGCTGGCGCAGGGGATGTTCGCGGCGCCGAAGCGCTACGGGGTGGTGATGCGGATCTCGACCTCGCCGGGCGACATCCTCGACGACCGGATCTCCACGCCGCGCGGAATCGGCCTCAAGATCATCGGCGTCGAAGGCGCACGGCTGCCGGGTTCGGAAGGCGACGCGACGCAGGATTTCGTCATGGTCAACGGGCCGGCGTTCCTCGCGCCCGGACCGAAGAAGTTTCTCGGCAACCTCAAGCTGCTGGCCGCGACGACGGACAAGGCCGAGGGGCTGAAGCGCGTGCTCTCCGCGGCCTTGCAGGGCGCCGAGAAAGCCGTCGAAGCGCTCGGTGGCAAGAGCGCGACGCTGATCGGCCTGGGCGGCCACCCCGAGACCAACCCGCTCGGCGAGACCTACTTCACCCAGGTTCCGGTCCTGTACGGCGACTACATGGCGAAGATCTCCCTGGCGCCCGTCTCGCCCGAGCTCGTCGCCCTCAAGGACGCCAAGGTCGACCTGCACGACAAGCCGAACGGCCTGCGCGGGGCGGTCAGCGATTTCTTCGCCGGCCACGGTGGCGAGTGGGAGTTGCGCGTCCAGCTCTGCACCGATCTGCAGGCGATGCCGATCGAAGACGCGTCGGTCGAGTGGCCGCAGGAGAGGAGCCCGTATGTCGCCGTGGCCCGCATCACCGTGGCGCCGCAGCCCTCGACCTCCGCCGACGCCGGCCAGGCCGCCGACGACCGCATCGCGTTCAGCCCGTGGCACGGCATCGCCGCGCATCGGCCGCTGGGCGCCATCATGCGGGTCCGCAAGGCGGTCTACGAAGCCTCGAAATCGTTCCGGGCCGCCAACAACCGCTGCCCGATCCACGAGCCGGGCATGACCGACAAGACTGCCGGCTGATCGGCTTCCCGCTGGCCGTCAGCGCCACGCGGCGCGCAGCTTCGCGCGGATGTCGACCGGCACGGGCGGCGGCGATGCAGCGACGTCTCCTTCCAGGATGCCGGCCGTTGTCGGTCGGACGTGGTCGAACCGGTCGTGCATCTCCGGCGGCAGGAAGCGACTGATCGCCGCATAGAGGTGGCGGTCGCCGTAGGCGGCCTGCTGGGTGACGTAGAAGCGCTGCGGCACCATCAGGTGCAAGTGATGGCGGGCCCGCGTCATCGCCACGTAGAGCAGGCGCCGCTCCTCCTCGATGTCGGCTGCGGAGCCGGTCGCCATGTCCGATGGAATGCAGCCGTCGACCACGTTGAGCAGCGACACGGCGCTCCATTCCTGGCCCTTGGCCGAATGGATGGTCGACAGGATCAGATAGTCCTCGTCGCGGTGCGGCTCGCCGGATTCGTCGCTCGTGGCGGCCGGTGGATCGAGCGTCAGCTCGGTCAGGAAACGCTGGCGCGACGGATAGCCGGCGGCCAGGCGCGAGAGGTGCGCGACGTCGGCGAGGCGCGGGCCCGCGTCGTCGTGGAGGCGCTCGAGCTGTGGCCTGTACCAGCGTTCCAGCTCCGCCATCGCGCCGGGCCACGGCGACGACGGCTGGCGCAGCGACCGGTACAGGTCGGCGAACTCCGACCAGGCCGCCGCGGCCGCGGCCGGCGGACTGAATGCCAGCACCGCCGCCGCCGGATCCGCCGCCGTGTCGAGCAGGTGGACGAGCCGGTCGGCACTCGCGGCGCCGATGCCGCGCACGAGCTGCAGCGCACGCAGGCCGGCGCGCTGGCCACGCGGGTTCTCGGCGAAGCGGAGCACCGCCAGCACGTCCTTGACATGGGCCGCTTCCAGGAACTTCAGGCCGCCGTACTTGACGAAGGGAATGTCGCGCCTGGCGAGCTCCAGCTCGAGGGCGTTGCTGTGTTGCGCGGTGCGAAAGAGGACGGCCTGGCTCTTCAGCGCGAGGCCTGTCTCGCGCAGCTGCAGCACCCGTGTCGCGACCCACGCGGCCTGCTCGGCGTCGTCGGCCACCCAGACCAGCTGGGCACGGTCGAACGCCGCCCGATCGGTCCAGAGCGCCTTGGCGTGGCGCTGGGTCGCCAGGGCGATCACCGCGTTCGAGGCCTCGAGCAAGGGAGCCGTCGACCGGTAGTTGCGCTCGAGCGTGACGACCCGCGCCGGCGGCGTGAAGAGGCCGGCGAAATCGAGGATGTTGCGGACCTCGGCGGCGCGGAACGAATAGATCGACTGGGCGTCGTCGCCCACCACCGTGAGGCCGTGCCCGTCGGGGCGCAAGGCGCAGACGATCTCCGCCTGCAGCCGGTTGGTGTCCTGGTATTCGTCGACCAGCACGTGGTCGAAGCGCGCCGCGATCGCCGCACCGACCGCCGGCTCGGCCATCGCCGCCGACCACCAGAGCAGCAGGTCGTCGAAATCGAGGACGCGCTGGCTCTGCTTCTCGGCCACGTAGGCATCGAACAGGCGCGTCAGCTCGGGCTGCCATTCGGCGCACCATGGCCAGCGCGCAGCGAGGGCGTCGGCCAGGCTCTCGCGGGCGTTGACGACACGCGAGTAGATCGCCATGCAGGTCGATTTCTGCGGGAAGCGGCGGCCGCTCGCGGCGAGGCCGAGACGCTGGCGCAGCAGATGCAGCAGCTCTTCCGAATCGCCGCGGTCGTCGACCGTGAATCCTGCGTCGAGACCGATCTGCGCGGCATGGCTGCGCAGCAGCCGGGCACCGACGCTGTGGAAGGTGCCGCACCACGGCAGCTTCGGCGCCGCTCGCGGCCGGCAATCCGAAGGCTTCGTGCAGCACGCGGCCGGCGCGCCGCTCCATCTCGGCGGCGGCACGGCGCGAGAACGTCAGCAACAGGATGCGCGACGGGTCGGCGCCGGCCAGGACCAGCATCGCGACCCGCGCAGCCAGCGTCATCGTCTTGCCGGAACCGGCGCCGGCGACGACCAGGAGCGGCCCGGCGGCGGCCGACCCGTCGAGGCCATGCATGGCGGCGGCGCGCTGGGCATCGTTGAGGCGTGCGAGCGTGTCCGAGGCGAAGCGCGTCGCGGCTGGAGCGGCGGGGGAATGCTGGGACATGGACGGGCTCGGAAGCCCGGACTGTAATTCCATCCAGCATCCACTGCGCACAAAAGACGCGCCGCCGTGCGCAGGGAGCGTGCGAGTGCGCAAACCTTCCTTCATTTCCCGGCCGCCTCGCCGAAGAATCCGCCATGTCCTGCGTCGCGTTCACCGTCGGGGCGCTGGCCTGCGCACGCTGCGCCTGAGCGTCGATCCGCCATGACCGTCGATTCCCTCAGCGCACCCGCCGATTCCTCGCTCTTCTTCGGCGTCGCCGAGGCGGTCGACGCGCCCGCGGCCGCCGATGCCGGTCGTTCCTCGCTGGCCCATCATTTCCTGGTCGAATGGCTGACGCTGGTGGCCTCGCTGGTCGTCATCGGCATGCTGATCGCGACCGCCCTGTTCAAGACGCACCAGTCGGTCGACACCGCCGAGCGCGACCGGCTGCAGGTGCAGAGCCGCGTCGTCGACGAGAACATCGGCCAGCAGCTCGACGGCATGAACCGCGCGCTGGCCAGCGTGCGCAACGATTTCCTGGCGGCGCCGGCAACGGGCGCCTCGGCCGCGCTGTCGCTGCGACTGAAAGCGCTGAGCGACGCGATCCCGGGCGTCCGTTCGATGGTCCTGCTCGACACCGACGGCACCGTGGTCGCCTCGAGCGTCGACACGCTGGTCGGTCGCGATTTCAGCGACCGCGAATACTTCCGCGCGCTGAAGTCGGCCCGCAATCCCGACACGCTCTACGTCGGCAAGCCCTTCAAGACCTCACTCGGCGGCTACACGATCGTCTTCGGGCGCGCCGCGTTGGCGCCGAACGGCAGTTTCGTCGGCGTCGCGGTGGCCGCGCTCGAACCGACCTACTTCGAGGTGCTGATGCGCTCGGTGCTGTATGCGCCGGACATGTGGGTCTCGCTCGGACACAGCAACGGCCAGGTCTTCGTGACGATGCCGCGCGATTCGATGCGCGTCGACACCGAATGGCAGCAGGCCGCGTCGGCGAAAGCGATCGCCGACGCCAACCCGCGCATCGCTCCGATCCTGCTGGGCGCCACCGGCGGCACTGGCGAGGACCGGATGACCGCGCTGCGCTCGTTGTCGCCGCCCGAACTGCACCTGGACGCGCCGCTGGTCGTCGGCGTCAGCCGCTCGGTCGTCGACGTGTTCCGGCCATGGCGCCAGCAGGCGCTCGAGTATTCGATCTTCTACATCCTGCTGGCGGCGGCGGCGTGCGTCGGCCTGTACCGCGGCCAGTGGCGGCGCAGCGCATTCGAGCGCCTGCAGGCCGAGGCCTCGCGCGAGCGACGGCAGAGCGCCGAGCAGCTCGAGCTCGCGCTGCAGGGCGCCGACCTCGGCCTCTGGGACTGGGACCTGCGCGAAGACCGCTTCGTGCACAACGACCTGATGCTCGCGCAGCTCGGCTACGCCCAGAACGACATCGGCAAGTCGGGCAGCGACTGGCGCGGCCTCGCCCATCCGAGCGACCTGGGCCGGCTGCTCGCCACGATCGAGGCGCACTTCCGCGGCGAGACCTCGTTCTACGAGTGCGAGTTCCGGATCCGCCACAAGCGCGGCCACTGGGTCTGGCTGCTGAGCCGCGGCAAGATCGTCGAGCGCGACGACTTCGGCGTCGCCATGCGGATGGCCGGCACGCACATGGACCTGACGCGCCGCAAGCAGATCGAGCAGCAGATGGAGCGCTCGGCCGAGATGCTGCGGCGCACCGGCGAGCTGGCGCACATCGGCGGCTGGGAGCTCGACCTCGCGACCAACCGCGTCGACTGGACCGAGCAGGTCTTCCTGATCCACGAGCTCGAGCCGGGCACGATGCCGAGCCTGGACAACGCGATCGATTTCTACGCACCCGAAGCACAGCCGCTGATCCGCGACGCGATCGCCGCAGGGCTGGCCGACGGCACGCCCTGGGACCTCGAACTGCCGTTCATCACCGCGAAAGGCAACGACCGCTGGGTGCGCGCGCAAGGCGTCGCCGTGATCGAGGACGGCAAGCCGGTCCGCCTGCTCGGCGCCTTCCAGGACATCACCGAGAAGAAGACGATCGACCTCGAGCTGCATCGCCTCAACGACGAGCTGACGCGGCTCTCGACCACCGATGCGCTGACCGAGATCGGCAACCGGCGCCTCTTCGACCAGACCCTGAAGGCCGAATGGGCGCGTGCGGCGCGGCGCGGCGAACCGATCGGCCTGCTGATGATCGACATCGACCATTTCAAGGAATACAACGACCACTACGGCCACCCGGCGGGCGACGTCGTCCTGCGCCAGGTCGCCCGCATGATCGGCGACGCGGTGCGGCGCGGCGGCGAGCTGGTGGCACGCTACGGCGGCGAGGAGTTCGCGGTGCTGCTGCCCGGCAACAGCCTCGACGATGCACGCCGCGCCGCCGAACGCTGCGCCCGGATCGTGGCCGACGCGAAGATCGAGCATCGTGCCTCGACGACGTCGGCGTGGTTGACGATGAGCATCGGCGTCGCCAGCCAGATCGCCACCGCCGCGCAGGACGGCAGCAGCCTGGTCGACACCTCGGATGCCGCCCTGTATCGCGCCAAGCGGTGCGGTCGCGGCCGCATCGAGTTCTGAGCCGCGCCGCCGGCCGTTTGCTACTCGCATCGCCGGATCGGTCGCGCGTCCTACAGGGACGGACGGCCACGGCCGATGCGAGCGACGTCGATCGAGGCTTCCAATGCCTGACGCATCCATGGAGGCGTCATGTCGCTCCTCGACAGCATCCGTCACAGTCTCGATTCGATGGGTTTCCTGCAGCTCTCGCTGGTCTTCGCGGCGATGCTGGGCTATGCGATCGCGCTCGGTCCGTCGTTCCCGGGTGCCGCACGCGCCGGCGCCGCGATCACCGCGCTCCTCTCCGCGCTCGGGTTCGCCGCGGCTTCGCCCGAGTGGACTGTCGGGGTCGTCCTGATGGCGCTCGCGGTTGCGGCCTTCGGGTTGTTCGCGGGCTCGTCGTGGTTGCTGTCGCGACTGCTCGGCGTCGGTGAGACGCGCGGCCGGCTGGCGGCGGACACGCCCTTCGTTGCTGCAGACGCCGTCGTCGGCTGGCGGGGTGGGCGAGTCGCGCTGGCGAACGGCCTTCGGCCCGCGGCCGTCGGCGCCCGTCCGTCCTGAGCGGACAGGTCGCCGGAGCGGCGTTATCGTCGCAGCGTCGGCGCCGGCCATCGGGTCGACGCCGCCGACGCCGCTGATGCCCATCCCCTTTCCTCGACGCTCGCTCAAGCTCCTTCTCGCCACCGTCGCCCTCGCGCTCGCCGGTTGCGCGAACCTCCCGCCACTGCCGACGCGCGACGCCAGCTCCGCGTTCACCGACACCGCCACGACGCCGCTCGGCCTCCTTCGGGCAGCCAGCCTGGCCGACGCGCCGGCCGGCGATTCCGGCTTCCGCCTGCTGCCGTCCGGAGACTTCTCCTTCGACGCCAGGGCCGCACTCTCGCGCCGGGCGACGCGATCGATCGACGCGCAGTACTACCAGGTCAACCGGGACAGCGTCGGGCTGCAGTTTCTGCGCGACCTGCCGCAGTCCGCCCCGGGCAACGCCATGGATGCCGCGGCGTTGCGCAAGCATTTCCCCGAGCTGGCCGAAGCGCCCGACAGCCTTGCGAAGTGGTGGGCCTTGAGCCTCGCGCATGTGGCGACTTCCGACCGCTACCGCTCGCTGAC
>CAZZVH010000110.1:0-9622 GCA_964657365.1 uncultured Burkholderiaceae bacterium | reverse complement strand
CGCATCAACCACCGGATGCACAACAAGCTCTACATCGCCGACAACCAGTGGTCGGTCTCCGGCGGCCGCAACATGGCCGACGAATACTTCATGCGCAGCGCCGCAGCCAACTTCATCGACATGGACGTGATCGCCGCCGGGCCGGTGGTGGCCGAGCAGTCGGCCGTCTTCGACCGGTTCTGGGCCAGCCCGTACGCCTGGCCGATCGACGCGATCGTGCCGTCGCCGCTCGACGCCGCGGCGTCGGCGCGACGCTTCGACGAGCTCGTCAGCAAGACGCCGCCCGAGTTCGAGCCGATGGACAAGGATCCGCTGGGGCGCGGCACGGTCCAGTCGGAGCTCGCGACCGGACGCATGCCGCTGGCCTACGCGAGCGCACTCGTCTTCGCCGACGATCCCTCGAAGGTGAGGGGCCTGGACCGCGGCAAGGACGTCTCGACCGTGACGCGCAGGGTCCTCGCGGAATTCGAGACCGCCAACGCGGAGATCACGATCTCCTCGCCGTATTTCATTCCCGGCCCGATCGGCATGGCGTCGATGAAGCGGGCGACCGAGCACGGCATCCGCATGTCGGTCTTCACCAACGGCCTCGGCGCCACCGACGAGCCCCTCGTGCATTGGCGCTACGCCCGCTATCGGCGCGACATGCTGAAGATCGGCGTGGAGATCTACGAGCTGAGCCCGAAGCTCTCGCGCGAGGCCGGCGGCTTCGGCGACTTCCGCATGTCCCTCGGTCGCCTGCATGCCAAGGTCGCGGTGATCGACCAGCACAAGCTGTTCATCGGCTCGATGAACTTCGACGCGCGCTCGGCCTGGTCGAACACCGAGATCGGGCTGCTCATCGAGAGCCCTGCCCTGTCGGAAAACATCGCCGACCTCGTCGCGCACGATCGCGGCGAGAGCACGTACCGGCTCCGGCTGGCCGCCGACGGCGACACGATCGAATGGATCGCCACCGATCGCCAGGGTCGGCAGCACGTGTTCACGAGCGAGCCGGACAACGACTGGTGGCTGCAGCTGAAGATGTACGTGCTCGAGCCGTTCGCGTCAGAAGAGCTGCTCTAGGCGGCTCGCTCAAGCGGCGATCACGAGCCCGATCGCGATGAGCGCCGGCAAGGCCTGAACGACCAGGATGCGCCTGCTCACGGTCGCGGCGCCGAACGCCCCGGCGACGACCACGCAGCCGAGGAAGAAGAGCTTCACGTCGTGGCCGGCCGGGCCGAGCCACAGGCCCCACAGCAATCCGGCCGCGAGAAAGCCGTTGTAGAGGCCCTGGTTGGCGGCGAGCACCTTGGTGGCGGCCGCCTTCTCCGGTGTCTGGTGGAAGGTGCGCAGCCCGAGCGGCTTGTCCCACAACACCATCTCGAGGACCAGGAACCAGACGTGGAGCAGCGCGACGAGGGCGACGAGGATCTGTGCGGCGAGTGTCATGCGGGGGCGGCTGATCGGAAGTCGGGGTCAGAGCTTGTACCCCGGCCACCCCGACCCGGCCATCCTCGCATCCCCGCGGCCGTCCGCCGACGGAATCAGACGAATCCGAGGTTGCGCTGGCTCACGTCGTAGTGGCCGAGGTTGGGCAGCACGGTCAGCAGATCGGTGTCGCTGATGCCGAACCACTTTCCGAGCGTCGATGCGTACTGGTCGACCGCGGTGCTCGGCAGCAGCCGGCCCTGGCCGACGTCGTCGGGGCCGCCGTTCGCGACCACGGGCGCGGTGCCGTAGAAGCGGCCGCCGTTGACGGCGCCGCCGAGCATGAAGTGCATGCTGCCCCAGCCGTGGTCGGAGCCGTCGTCGGCGGTCAGCGTGCGGCCGAAGTCGGACGCCGTGAAGGTGGTCACCTGGCTGGCGACGCCGAGCTCGACCGTCGCCGCGTAGAACGCGGAGAGCGCGTCGGCGACCGAGGTCAGCAACGGCGGGTGGATGGTGGCGAGACCGTCGTGCGTGTCGAAGCCGCCGAGCGAGACGAAGAAGACCTGGCGTTTGGTCGACGTCGTCGCCGCGGTCGAGATCATGCGGGCGACGAACTTGAGCTGGTCGGCGAGGCCGTTGCCGGTCGGGAACGGCGTCGTCAGCGCCGGCGCCGCGGCGAGCGCCGAAGTCAGGATGCCGCCGGCGCTGATCGACCGCGCGGCGACCCGGGTGTATTCGTTCTCGAACAGATGCGTGCGCGGCGCCGTGACCAGCGACTGCAGCACCGTCGAACAGGCCGCCGAGCCGAACAGCGGCGCCGCCAGGCCGGTGTAGGCGACCGGGCCGGAGGTCGAGACCTGGTACTGCACGGCGGTGCTGCCGGAGAGGAACACCGCATTGCCCGAGACGTTGACACAGGTGAAGGTGGCATTGCCGTTGCCGGCCACGAACAGGTCGCCCATGCGGCCGCCCCAGCCCGACGACGCGCCCTCGGCGCCCGACGACTGCCAGACCGACTGCTGGTCGTTGTGCGAGAACAGCTTGGGCGGCAGCGGCACCGAGCCCGCGGTGTACTGCGCCTTCGTGGTCGGCTGCACCAGCGTGCCGACGTTGAGCATCACGCCCATCTTGCCGCCGGTGAAGAGCGGCATCAGCGGCGCCAGCTCCGGAGCCATCGCGTAGGCGCGGCCGCCGGGCAGCGCGACCGACGGCGCGAGCGTGGTCGCGACCAGATCGCTCGCGGCATAGGCCAGCGTCGGCCGCATGCCCTGGTAGGCCGCGTAGCTGGCGGCGTCGACCGGGATCAGCGTGTTGCCGTAGTCGTTGCCGCCGTAGAGGAACACGCAGACCAGCGCCTTGTAGTCGGTGGCCGTGGCCGCGGCCGCCTCGCCGAAGGCAGCGAGATTGAGGGCCCAGGGCGCGGCGGTGCCGGCCAGGGAAAGAGCCGAGGCGCGCTGCAGGAAAGCGCGACGGGAAGCGTTCATCGTCATCGCGTTCTCCTTACTTCAACACCACGTATTCGGGCGCGGCCACGACCAGCGTCAGGGCGGCGTAGATGCGCTTGAGCTGCAGCGGCGAGGTGCCGCCGGGCATCGTCGCGACAGCCGCCCCGATGCTCGCAACAGTGGCCGCGCTCAGCTGTCCGGCCGCGAGCACGACGTTGATCTCGCCGACCATGGACGCCGCGTCGTCGGCGAAGGCGAGCAGCGTCGAGTAGTCGGCGACCAGGCCCGCGACCGTGCCGGACATGACGCGCTGCAGGTAGTTCACCGCGCCGACCACGGTCGACTCGTTGGTGAGCTGGAACTCCGGCGCGACCAGGTCGGCCGTCGCGATGGCGCTGTTCGGCGGCACGTAGCCGGGCCGGAAGAAATTGAACACCGAGGGCGAGCGCAGCGGGCTCTGGCCCAGCCGCGTCGCCGAGTCAGAGGTGTCGCCGAGCGCCCATGTGTTGGCCGGCGAGGTGACGCCGAAGGCCCGCGCCCAGCCGGCCAGGCGCAGCATCGGCTCGCGCAGCTTGCCGGCCGACGGGCCGGCGGCGACGGTCGCGCTGCGTGCTTCGGCGTCGAGCAGGAGCGCCTTGACCACCGCAGCGAGGTTGCCCTTGACGCCGCTGCCGTCGTTGTTGAAGACCGTCGCGATGCGCTGCACGTAGGCCGGGCTCGGGTTGCTCGAGACCAGGCGCTGGATCATCTGCCTGGCGAAGAACGGCGCGATGTTCGGATGCGCGAAGATCGTGTCGAGCGCCATCGCCATGCACGTCACGGCGTCGGTGTTGGCCGGGATCGTCGTGCCGAGGAAGGTCTTCGCGCCGGTCTCGTAGCGCGCTGCGTAGTTGATCATCGGCCGCGCGATGTAGGCGGGTGTCGCCGTCGCCGCGGCGCCGGTGAGGCCGGCGAGATCGAAGTCCCAGCCGGTGAAGACCCGGGCCAGGCCGGTCACGTCGGCCTGGCCGTAGGTGTAGGTCGTGAGCCCGGCGGTGAGCTGCGGCGTGCCGTCGAGATTCAGCTCGACCAGTCCGATGGTGAAGAGCTGCATCACCTCGCGCGCGTAGTTCTCGTCGGGCAGGGAGCCGGAGACCGGGTTGCCCTTCATGCTGCCGCGGAACGTGAGGAACTCTCCCATCGCGGTGTTGGTCGAGATCGCCCCGAGCAGGGTGCGGTGGTTGCCGAAGGCGTTGGCTTCGAGCAGGTCGAGATAGTTGGCGGCGGCGAACGCCTTCCAGCCGCCGCCGGTGATGCCGTCGATGCCCGTGACCATGATCTCCGACAGCGCGATCGTGATGCGCTGGCGCAAGGTGTCGGGCGACGCCAGCAGCTTGCCCCAGGCGACGCCGTCGAAGCCGGCCTCGCTGTTCTTGTCGGTCGATGCGTCGAAGCCGCCGGCGAGCAGCGCCGACCAGCGCGTCGGCGATGCCGGCATCGCGATCTGCGCGTCGATCCATGCCGCGTAGCCGAGCGCCTGGACCTGCGCGATGAGTGCCCTGCTGGCGCCGACGGAGGCCTGGGCGAGGAAGCGCGAGGCCTCCGCGTCGGTGGGCGGTGGCGCCGTGCCGGTTCCGCCGCCACCCGTGCCCGTGCCGCTGCCGGCATCGCTGCCGCCGCCGCCCCCGCATGCGGCGAGCGCTGCGGCAGACAGGGCGGCAGCGGCCAGCGTCGCCGCCGACACCGGCAGCAGCGCGTCCGGCGCGTCCTCCGTGGCCGGCTGGTCCTGACGTTCGTGATGCAAGGCGATGTCCATCGTTCGCTCCTCCGGGTGCTCGACCCGGACTACAACAGAGCTTGATGTAGCGCAGCACGCATCGGCGTAAAGGCCGGTAAAGCAAACGCGTCCAGGTGCATCACGGAGACAGGTTCCGTGACGCAATTCCCGCCGCGAACTAGCCGCCGGCGCCGGGGTATCGCTTCGGCAGGAGCACCCGGACGGTGGTGCCCTTGTCGGGCGCCGACTCGAGCTCCATGCTCGCCGACAACAGCTCGCACAGGCGCTTGACGATCGCCAGGCCGAGGCCCTCGCCGTGCGACTGGTGCACCGGACGCGCGTCCTCGGCCGCGGGGGCCTCGCCGGGCGTGGTGCCGAGCGCCTCCACCAGCGGGGCGCCGGGGCCGGCATGGAAACCGGGGCCGGTGTCGACGACGCTGAACCACCAGCGGCCGTCGTCGCGTGCCACCGTGTCGCCCCAGTCGACCACCACTCCGCCCTCGACCGTGTACTTCATGGCGTTGAGGAGCAGGTTCTGGGCGATGCGCCTGACCTTGATCTCGTCGCCCTCGACCATCAAGGTGCCGCTGCCGATGACCGTGAGCGCCAGCCCCTTGCCATCGGCCACGGGCCGCAGGTCGGCACAGAGCTTGGCCAGCAGCTGCGCCGCATCGAAGCGCGACCCGCGAAGCCGCTCCTGCCCGGCGTGCAGGCGGGCCAGGTCGGTGACGTCGTCGAGCAGGCGATGCAAGGCGCCGAGGTTGTTGCGCAGCATGCCCATGAAGCCGGTCCGGCGCTCGGGCGGCAGGTCGTCGATGCCGAGGCCGACGGCGACGTTGGAGACCACGCCGAGATTGCCGCGCAGGTCGTGCGCGGCTTCCTGCCAGAGCGCGGCACGGCTCTTCTCCATCGCGCGGATATCGTCCAGCGCCTGTTCCAGGTCGCTCACCGTGCCGGCGGCCTCCAGGCGCTCGAGCCTGAAATACTGGGCCGCGCTTTCGCTGGTGGCCTCGCCGGCGAACAGCGCCAGCGTCGCACGGGCGCCGGCCTGGACCTCGCGCGACGTCGGATGGTCGGCGAAGAACCGGTCGAGCTCGGCGACCAGGCAGCGATTGAGCGCCGCCCACTCGCGCGTCACTTCCTGCAGGTCGTAGCCCTGCTGCCAGCGCTGCAGGCCGTGCGCCTGCGCGTTGTGCGTCTCCTCGTCGTGGGCACGCTGCGCCGCTGCGCGGCCTGGTTCGGCCGCCATGGCCGTCGCCAGCGTGTCGAGCCACAACGGCAGGTGATCGAGCAGCTGGGCGCGGGGCAGCGATCCCGGTGTCGTCAGCTTCGGATCGGCGGAGATCTCGGCGCGCCAGGCCTCGAGCAGCGCTTCGACACGAGCGCGCATGTGCGCTCCGAGTGCAGCCCGTTCCCCGTCTTCCACGTCATCTGCCACGCCGCGCCTCCGATGGCCCTCGATCCCCAGCCCCGATTGTCGCAGCCGGCCGGTTCTCCGGCGGCCGGCGAGGGCGCGAGCAGGGCGCGGAACGCGCGCTCGCCGGCCGGGGTGAACGTCACCACGCGGGAGCCGACGGCGCGCGCCGCCCAGCGCAGGGCGAAGATGCGGTCGAGCAGCGCCGCACCGTAGGCGCCGCCGAGGTGGTGCCGTCGCTCGCCCCAGTCGAGGCAGGCACGGCAGGCCGCGCGTCGGCCCGCGCCGGATGGCGACGGCGCGACGCCGAAGCCGGCGAACCAGGACACGCCGTGCGGCGTGATGCGAAGGTCCGGGCCAGCGCCGGCCAGCACCCGCAGCGAGACCAGCGTGTCGAAGGCGCGGACCGCCAGCTCGCCGGCGAGATGGTCGTAGCAGACCCTCGCCTTGCGCAGCGCCGGCTCGCGCGGCCCCGGCCGCACCCGCACCGCGCCCGTCCGGAAGGCGACGCCCATCAGCGATTCGAGCAGCTCGGCGATGTCGTGGCCGGCCAGCCGGAAGTAGCGATGCCGGCCGTGCGGCTCGACCGCGACGAGGCCGGCATCGACCAGCTTGGCCAGGTGGCTGCTGATCGTCTGCCTGGTGACGCCGGCGACGGTCGCCAGCTCGGTCGCGGTGAGGGCGCGATCGCCGAGCAATGCCGTCAGCACCTCCGCCCGGGCGTGGTCGCCGATGAGCGCGGCGATCGCGACGATGTTCGGGCCGTCTTTCATGGTTCGATCGTAGACGAACCATTCCGGGCACGATCGCGGCTAGGCTCGGGCGTCTGCTTCCGGGAAGTCGACATGACCATCACCTGCTTCATCCGTTACCAGATCGACCCGTTCCAGCGCGACGCCTTCCGCCGCTACGCCGAGACATGGGGCCGGATCATTCCGCGCTGCGGCGGTCACCTGCTCGGCTATTTCCTGCCGCTCGAGGGCAGCAACGACATCGCCTGGGGACTGATCGCGTTCCCGAGCCTGGCGGCCTACGAGACCTACCGCGCACGGCTGCGCGCCGACGACGAGGGCGTTCGAAACTTCGCCGACGCGCAGGCCCGGCGCTTCGTCCTTCGCGAAGAGCGCAGCTTCCTCGAGGTCGTCGAGGGCACGCTGGGCATCGCCGCCGAGCCATGAGGCGAAGCGTCCGAGGCGCTCCGCCGGCCGGCAGGACAAACCCCGCTGCAGGGCGGCCGCGTTCGTGATCAGATGCGCCGGTGCGCCAGCGCCGCGCACGGCATCTTGCCAGCATCGGGAGACACGCATGCGCAACCTCCGTTCACTCCTTCCCGCGTTCGCCCGCCTGCCCGTGCTCGGGGCCGCGACACTGCTGCTGGCGGCCTGTGCCGTCGCGCCGACATCGCCGACGCCGCCATCGTTTCGCGCCGACCGTCTCTTCGGCCCGCCCAGCGAGCCGGTCTCGACCGCCGGCGTGCTCCAGATCGACGACGCGATGCGGCGCTACCTGGCGATCGACATCGCGCCGCAGCTGCGCCGACAAGGGCTGCAGGCCGGCCTCATCGAAGCGCTCTACCAGCACTCGCAGCTCAAGCTCGACTACGACACCGGCCGGACACGCACCGCGGCCGAGGCCTTCGCGGCCCGCTCCGGCAACTGCCTCTCGCTCGTCCTCATGACGGCCGCGTTCGCCCATGAGCTGCGCCTGCCGGTGATCTTCCAGAGCGCCTACCTCGACGAGACCTGGAGCCGCAACGGCGATCTCCTGTTCGCGAGCGGCCACGTCAACGTCACGATCGGCCACAGCGGCATGGACCCGTCCACCTGGCGCACGCCCCATTCGCTCACGGTCGACTTCCTGCCACCGCAGGATCTCCTCGGCCTGCGCACGCACGAGATCGGCGAGCGGACGGTGCTCGCCATGTTCGCCAACAACCGCGCCGCCGAGACGCTCGCGCAAGGCCGCATCGACGATGCCTATGCCTGGGCCGTCGAAGCGACGCGCCAGGATCCGGATTTCGTGAGCGCGTACAACACCCTCGGCGTCATCTATCTGCGCCACGGCAATCTCGATCTGGCGGCCGCCACGCTGGAGCACGCGCTGGCCCTCGATCCGCGCGACACGCGGGCCATGTCGAACCTGGCCCAGAGCTACGAGCGCGATGGCCGGCCCGAGGCCGCGGCGACCCTGCGGACCCGGCTCGCCGCGATCGAGCCGTTCCCGCCGTTCCACTTCTTCCGCCTCGGCCTGGCGGCGATGAACCGCGACGACTGGCTCGCCGCCCGTGGCTACTTCAGCCGCGAGGTCGAACGCGCCGACTACGACGACGAGTTCCATTTCTGGCTGGGCCTGGCCAACTGGCGGCTCGGCAACGTCGCCGAAGCCGATCGCCAGCTGCGCATGGCGATGGACGACAGCACGACGCGCGGCCGACACGATCTCTACGCCGCCAAGCTGGCGTGGCTGAAGGCGAAGGCGCGCGGCGAGGGCGCCGGCGACAGCTAGCCGGCTTCGGCTATGGTGGCGAGCATGAACACCATCAAGCTCGGCCGCACCGGCCTCGACGTCTCGCGCATCTGCCTCGGCTGCATGAGCTACGGCGAGCCGGCGCGCGGCAACCATGCCTGGACGCTGCCCGAAGCCGTCAGCCGCCCGTTCTTCCGGAAGGCGCTCGACCTCGGCATCAACTTCTTCGACACCGCCAACGTCTATTCCGACGGCAGCAGCGAAGAGATCACCGGTCGGGCCCTGCTCGAGTACGCGCGCCGCGGCGAGATCGTGCTCGCGACCAAGGTCAACGGCCGCATGCACAAGGGGCCGAACGGCGCCGGCCTGTCGCGCAAGGCGATCTTCGCCGAGATCGACGCCAGCCTGAAGCGGCTCGGCACCGACCATGTCGACCTCTACCAGATCCACCGCTGGGATCCGCTCGTGCCGATCGAGGAGACGCTGGAGGCGCTGAACGACGTGGTGCGCGCCGGCAAGGCGCTGCACATCGGCGCCTCGTCGATGTACGCGTGGCAGTTCGCGAAGGCACTGGCGCTGTCGGACCGGCACGGCTGGGCCCGCTTCGCGACGATGCAGAACTACGTCAACCTGCTCTACCGCGAGGAAGAGCGAGAGATGCTGCCGCTGTGCAAGGCCGAAGGCATCGGCGTGATCCCGTGGAGCCCGCTCGCACGCGGCCGCCTGACGCGCGACTGGGATGCGGGCAGCGCCCGCGCCGAGACCGACGAGTTCGGCCGCACCCTGTATGCGAAGACCGCCGATGCCGATCGCAAGGTGGTCGAGGCGGTGGCCAGCGTCGCGTCGCGGCTCGGAAGGCCGCGCGCCCAGGTCGCGCTCGCATGGGTGCTGGCGAAGAGCGGGATCTCGGCGCCGATCGTCGGCGCGACCCGTCTCGAGCAACTCGACGACGCCGTCGCCGCGCTGACGCTGAAGCTCGCGCCCGAAGACATCGCCGAGCTCGAAGCGCCCTACGTGCCGCACGCCGTCGTCGGCCACAGCTGAGGCGCGCGTGTCGGGCGCCGCGCGCCTGATCGACGGACACAGCGCCGGTCGAAGGGACCGGCCGACCACGGGCCGGTCGGCCGACGG
>CAZZVH010000109.1:0-9680 GCA_964657365.1 uncultured Burkholderiaceae bacterium | reverse complement strand
TGGCGCAGATCATCGTCGTCGACCTGGTCTTCTCGCTCGATTCGATCATCACCGCAGTCGGCATGGTCGACCACCTCGCGGTGATGATCGCCGCGGTGATCGTGTCGGTCGGCATGATGATGGTGTTCGCGGGCGCGATCGGCCGCTTCATCGCCCGCCATCCAACCATCAAGATGCTGGCGCTGGCGTTCCTCGTCGTCGTCGGCGTCGTGCTGATCGCCGAGGGCTTCGGCCAGCACGTGCCCAAGGGCTACATCTACGTCGCGATGGCGTTCTCGCTGGCCGTCGAGCTGCTCAACATCCGCATGCGCAAGCGTTCGAGGAAGCCGGCGCATCTCAAGTCGGCGTACGTCGACGAAGCCGCCGCCCGCTGAGCGGCGGCCACTCCCGCGAGGTCATCATGGCTGCCGATCGCAAGGTCACCTTCTTCCATTCGCCGCAGTCCCGCTCGGCCGGCGTGCTGGTCCTGCTCGAGGAGCTGGGCGCCGCCTACGAGCTGAAGACGATCGACTTCAGCAAGAACGAGCAGCGCCAGGACGGCTACCTCGGCATCAACCCGATGGGCAAGGTGCCCGCCATCGTCCACGACGGCGCGCTGGTCACGGAGCAGGGCGCCGTCTACACCTACCTGGCCGACCTCCACATGGAAGCCGGCCTCGCACCCGCCCTCGACGATCCGCTGCGCGGACCGTACCTGCGCTGGATGTTCTTCTACGGCTCGTCGTTCGAGCCGGCGCTGATCGACAAGTCGCTGAAGCGCGAGCCGGCAGCGACGACGACCTCGCCGTACGGCACCTACGACACGATGCTGAAGACGCTGTTCGACCAGCTCGGCAACGGGCCCTTCCTGCTCGGCGAGCGCTTCACCGCAGCCGACGTGCTCTGGGCCATGGCGCTGCGCTGGACGACCATGTTCAAGCTCGTGCCGGAAACGCCGGCGGTCAAGGCCTACATCGAGCGCGTCACCTCCCGGCCGGCCGCCCAGCGCGCCGCCAGGATCGACGCCGACATCCTGGCCGCCCGCGCCGCCTGACGGCGGACGTCGGCGCGCCAAGGGCGACGCGACCATGGGCGCTGTCGCTCCGCTCGACGACATCCTCGCGCTCTGCCGGCAGGGCAGGCTCGAAGACGCGCGCCGGAAGCTCGCGAAGATCGTCGCATCCGCGCCCCGCCATGCCGACGCGCTGCACCTGCTCGGCCTCGTGCACGCCCGGCTCGGCCGCCACCGCGACGCGATCGGCGCACTGACGAAAGCGACCACGCTCGCGCCGCGCAACCTCGAGGCGTGGCTGCAGCTCGGCGACGCCGCCGTGGCATTGGCCGACACCGATGCGGCGGTGGCCGCCTACGACCGGGCCGCGGCGCTCGCGACGGCCGATCCGAGGCCGCACTACAACAAGGGCGTCGCGTTGTTGCGGGCCGGCCGGCGCGATGCAGCGGCCGCATCGCTCGAGCACGCCCTGGCGATCGCGCCCGGCTTCGCCCCCGGCCACAGCGCGCTCGGCTCGCTGCAGGCCGACGCAGGCGACGCGGTCGCCGCCGTGGCGTCGCACCGCCGCGCCATCGAGATCGATGCGGCCAATCCGGAATTCCACAACAACCTCGGCGTCGCCCTCGACACGCTGCAGCGGCACGACGAGGCGCTGGCGTCGTTCGACCGCGCCCTGGCGCTCGCGCCCGGCTACGGCCACGCGTGGTCCAACCGCGGCATCTCGCTGCACGCGCTGCATCGGCTGGCGCCCGCCCTGGCGAGCTTCGACGCCGCGACCGCGCTCGATGAAGCCGACGCCGAGGCCTGGTCGAACCGGGCCCTGGTGCTGCACGACCTGCGCCGCTTCGACGAGGCGCTGGCCAGCCACCTCACGGCGACCACGCTGCGGCCCGATGACGCGGCGGCCTGGCTGCGCCGCGCCGCGACCGAGAACGCGCTGCGCCGCCGCAGCGACGCGCTGGCCTCGCTCGACAGGGCCGTCGCCATCGATCCGCGCACGCCGGAAGCGGTCGGCGCCCGGCTGCACACGGCCATGCTGCTCTGCGACTGGCGCGGCTTCGACGCGGCGGTCGAGACGCTGCGCGTCGCGGCGCGTTCGGGCGGGACGCTGGTGCATCCGTTCGCCGTGCTGCCGACGCCTCTCGATGCAGCGGCGCAGCGATCGACCGCCGAGCGCTACGCCGCAGCGATGCATCCGCCGGTCGACGTGGCATTGCCGATGGCGAAGGCGCCGCCGCGAGCCGCAGGCGACGCACGGATCCGCATCGGCTACTACTCGTCGGATTTCCGCGACCACGCCATGATGCATCTCCTGGCCGGGCTCTTCGAGCGCCACGATCGATCGGCATTCGAGACCATCGCGTTCTCGTTCGGCGGCCCGTCGAACGACGCCATGCGCGAGCGTGCCGTCGCTGCGTTCGACCGTTTCGTCGACGTCACGGACAGCGGCGACGCCGCCGTCGCAGCGCGCTCGCGCGAGCTGGGCATCGACATCGCCGTCGATCTCGGCGGCTACACCGAAGGCGCCCGGCCCGGCATCTTCGCGCACCGCGCGGCGCCGATCCAGGTCAGCTACCTCGGCTTCCCGGGCACGCTCGGCAGCGCCTGGACGGACTATCTCGTCGCCGATGCCGTGGTCGTGCCCGGCAACGCGCACGACGCCTACACGGAGAAGATCGTCACCCTCCCGGTCTGCTATCTGTGCAACGAGCCTTGGCTGGCGCCATCGGCGCCGACTGTCGAGCGTGCCGAGCACGGGCTGGCCGACCAAGCGTTCGTGTTCTGCTGCTTCAACAACAGCTGGAAGATCACGCCCGACGTCTTCGCCGCGTGGATGCGCATCCTGGCACGCGTGCCCGGCAGCGTGCTCTGGCTGCTGCAGACGGACGACGTCGCGGAGGCCAACCTCCGGCGCGAGGCGGCGGCCCACGGCATCGACGCCGAACGGCTGGTCTTCGCACCGCGCATGGGCCGGGCCCGACATCTCGAGCGTCATGCGCATGCCGATCTCGTCCTCGACACTTTTCACTACGGCGCGCACACGACCGCCAGCGACGCCCTGCGCACAGGTGTGCCGGTGCTGACCCGGACCGGCGGCACGTTCGCCTCGCGGGTCGCGACGAGCCTCGTCGCGACAGCGGGCCTGGCCGAGATGGCGGTGGCCGACACGTCGGCCTACGAAGAACTGGCTGTTCAACTGGCTGGCGACCCGGCCCGGCTCGCGGCGATGAAGAGCGTCCTGCTCGACCCGTCGGCCGACAAGCCGCTGTTCGACACGGCGCGCTTCGCTCGCCATCTGGAGCGGGCGTATGTCGCCCTGCAACGACGCCACCTCGCCGGCCTGCCGCCTGCGGACATCGACGCCGAGGGAATATCCGGCGACGCATCCCGATAAAAGGGGAGAGGCAGCGGCCGCAGCCGCTCGCTGTTCGTCCACCCCAGGGAGATCACGATGCGCGCATTCGACCGACGACGATTCCTGCAGCTCGCCGGCTTCGGCGGCGCCGTCTACGCGTCCGGCCTGGCAGGAGCAGCACGCGCCTCCGGCACGCCGCCTGTCGACGACTTCATGTTCGTGCAGCTCTCCGACGCGCACTGGGGTTTCGAGGGCGACGCGAATCCCGATGCCCACGGCACCCTGCCGAAAGCGATCGCGGCCGTGAATGCGCTGCCGGACACGCCCGACTTCATCGTCTTCACCGGCGACCTGACCCACACCACCGACGATCCGAAGGAGCGCCGCAAGCGGATGGGCGAAGTGCGCGACATGGTCGCCGGGCTGGACGTCAAGACCGTGCATTTCCTGGCCGGCGAGCACGACGCGGCGCTCGACAGCGGCAAGGCGTTCAGGGAGTTCTTCGGCCCGACCAGCTACGCCTTCGATCACAAGGGCGTGCACTTCATCGCCCTCGACAACGTCAGCGACCCCGCGGCCAGGCTCGGCGACACGCAGCTCGCCTGGCTCGCCGACGACCTGGCGAAGCAGCCGGCCGAGGCGCGCATCGTCGTCTTCGCGCACCGGCCGCTGTTCGATCTCTACCCGCAATGGGACTGGGCGACGCGCGACGGCGCCAGGGCTGTCGAGCTGCTGATGCCGCACTCGGACGTGACCGTCTTCTACGGCCACATCCACCAGGAGAACCACCACATGACCGGCCACATCGCCCACCACTCGGCGAAGTCGCTGATCTTCCCGCTGCCGGTGGCGGCGTCGCAGCCCAAGCGCACGCCGCTGCCGTGGGACCCGGCGCAGCCCTACCGCGGGCTCGGCTTTCGCGAAGTGGCGACGGCGCGCTCGTCCCCGTCTTCGCCCGAGTACGCCATCACCGAGCTGCCGGTGCAGAAGTCCTGACGATGACGATCGCTGCCCAATGTCGCCAACGCCGCCGCCTCGTCGCTGCGCTCGCAGCCCTGCCGCTCGCCGCCGTCGGCGCGTTCGCCGTCGCGAAGCCGAAGCCTCGGGTGATCCACGTGGTCGCGAAGAAGTTCGTCTTCGTGCCGGCCGAGATCCACGTCAAGCGTGGTGAGACCGTGATGTTCCAGCTCACCGCGCCCGAAGTGCCGATGGGCTTCAACCTCGCCGACTTCTCCGCGCGCACCGACGTGATCCCCGGCAAGGTCGCGACGCTCGAGGTCACGCCCGACAAGACCGGAAGCTTCACCTTCGTGTGCGACATCTTCTGCGGCAGCGGCCACGAGGACATGAGCGGCACGCTCTTCGTCTCGTGAGCGGCCGGCCGCCGGCCGGACGACCGATGCGCCAGACCTCGAGTACTAGACCTCGATCTTCAGCTTCGCCGGCCGTGACGTCATCTCGAAGAGCTCGCCCTTCGGCATGATCGTGATCCGGCCGAACTCCTTCAGCAGGTCGCGGTAGGCCTTGGCGACCGGCCGCTCCTTGCGGTCGAGGTCGTACAGGCCGCAGGGGTTGACCTTGCCGTTCTTCTTGGCCAGCGCCTGATCCCAGTCAACCTGGTCGGTCAGCGAATACCAGGTGAAGCCGAGCACCGGAATGCCGAGCTTCCGCATCTGCAGCACGTTCATCCACTGCTTCCACAGCCACGCCGGCGCCTGCTCGGGATCGAGGTGGTTGGTCTCGGTGTGCATGGTCGGCTTGCGGTAGCGGTCGTAGTACTCCTTGGTGATCTGGAACCAGCCGAACACGTCTTCCGCTTCGCAGGTCGAGCCGTCGGGCAGCATGATCTTCTCGTTCTTGCCGTAGTAGTCGTTGCCCATCACCTGGTAGCCGGGCGGCTCGCCCTTCATGAACCACTCGTATTCGGCCCGGCTCAGGCCGTGGCTGGTGAGGTGGATGTAGACGTCGGCATCGGGCGGGTGGGCGTAGAGCAGGTCGAGCGAAGCCAGGCGCAGCTTGTTCTGCAGCGTGATCTCGGGGCTGGGCGTGGCCTTGGCCTCGTGCATGTACTCGGCCGATTCGCTCTGCACGATGACGCAGTCTGGCCGATGCTTGGCGATGCGCTGCGTCGCCAGGATGCTGGCCGCGACGCAGTGCTTGAGCGCGGTGACGAAGGCGCGGTCCGATGTCAGCTGCTCGTTCCAGATGCCGTCCTTCGCGCTCAGCTTCGCGGTCACGTAGATCTCGTTGACCGGCGTGTAGAAGCGCACCCACGGGTAGCGCTTCGCCACGGCCTCGGCGTAGTTGGCGAAGTGCACCGGCATCTCCGGGTTCTGGAAGTTGCCGAGCCAGTCGGGCAGGCCGAAATGCATGAGGTCCAGGATGGGCACGATGCCGATCCGCCTGATCTCGCGCATCGCCTCGTCGGCGAAGCTCCAGTCGTAGCGGCCCGGCCCGCGGTGCACGACGTAGTAGGGCAAGTGGTAGCGCAGCACCTTCAGGCCCATGCGCTTGACCAGCTGCAGGTCTTTCTTCCAGTGCTCGTAGTGGCCGCACTCGAGCAGCTGGTCGCGGCGCGTGCGGCCGTGGTCGATGGTCGGGTTCGAGCACTCGATGCCGGTCGCGAACATGAAGTTGCCGGCCGTGCCGGTGGGCAGGCCGCTGCCGTCCTGGCCGGTGGCGCCGCCGAACTTGTCGCCCGCGTAGTCGCCGCCGCCGGCCTTCTCGATCATCGACAGGAAGCTGGTCTTCGTCGTCATGGTCGGGTTCCATTGGCGTGGCGGGCGAGGAAGCGATCGGCGGTGCGCAGCGAGAGCGCCATGATCGTGAGCGCAGGGTTGACGGAGAGCGCGCTCGGGAACACCGAGTTGTCGCAGATGTGCAGGCCGGGAACGTCGAAGGACCGGCCGTCGGCATCGACGACCGCGCTCCGGCGATCGTCGCCCATCCGGCAGGTGCCGATGACGTGGGCGAAGCGCTGGAAGCGCCAGACGTCCTTCGCGCCCGCCGCCGACCAGATCGCGCGCATCGCCTTCTCGGCGTGCGCGGTGAGCCGGGTCTCGTTCTCGCCGGCGCTGAAGTGGATGCGCGGCTTCGGCAGGCCGCGTGCGTCGTGCTCGTCGCTCAGCGTCAGCCGGTTGTTGGCCGAGGGCAGGCATTCGCCCAGGATGTTGATGCCGGCGACGTGGTCGAAGCGGGACAGATGCTGGCCGAGCGCGGCGCCGGAGAGGCTGTGCTCGCTGCGCGCCAGTTGCGCGGCGTAGGTGACGGGCATCACGCCGATGCTCTGCAGCAGGTAGCCGCCGGCGAAGTCGACGTCGCCGTGCGCGCCTCCGCGCGGCCGGTGCATGTCTTCGGAGATCAGCCCGCCAGGGATGCCGCGCCACGGCATCGTCGGCTCGTCGAAGAAGCCCCAGAGCTGCAGGCCGCAATGGGCCATGAGGTTGCGGCCGACCTGGCCGGAGCCGTTGGCCAGGCCGTCGTTCATCAGCAGCAGGCGCGGCGTCTCGATCGCGCCGCCGCAGAGGAAGACGTTGCGGCAGCGCTGCCGCTTCTCGACGCCGCCCTGCACGTAGACGACGCCGCTGACGCGGCCGTGCGCGTCGCGCTCGATCCGCGTGGCGAAGCTCTCGGTGCGCAGCTCGGCGCCTTGCGCCAGCGCGGGCGGGATGAAGACCACGTCGACGCTGCCCTTGGCGCCGGTCGTGCAGCCGGCCTGGCAGAAACCGCGCTGCGTGCAGGCATGGCGCGCGGGCTGGCCCAGCGACGACCAGTCGGCCGAGAGTGCGGCGTTGGCCGCAGCCGACGTGGTGATGCCCGCGGCCGCGCAACCGCGCTGCATCGCCAGGGCCGCGGCGTTCAGCGGCAGCGGCGGCAGCGCGTAGCCGTTCTTCCGCGGCGGCCCCCAGGGATAGCTGGCCGGACCGCTGATGCCGACGATCGCCTCGATCTCGTCGAGATAGGGTTCGAGCACGTCGTGGCCGAACGGCCAGTCGACGCCGGCGCCGGCCTCGCTGGCGAGGCGGAAATCGTCGGGCTGCGGCCGCGGCGTGTAGGCGGTGAAGTGCAGCGTCGAGCCGCCGACGCCGATGCCGGAATTGTTGTTGCCGAACGCGAGCGGATCGTCGCCCGCCGACAGCCGCTCGTCGTTCCAGAAGAGCTTCGATTGCGCCTTCTCGTCGGTCGCGAAATCTCGTGCGGCATTCCAGTGCTTGCCGGCCTCGAGCGCCACCACCGACAAGCCAGCGCGCGCCAGTCGCCACAACAGCGGGCCGCCACCAGCGCCAGTGCCGATCACGACCGCGTCGACGACGTCGCCCTCCGCATGACGCCGCATCGGCGCGGGCGTCGGCGGGCGTTCGTAGGCGCTCCGGCCGTCGCCGCGCTGATCGGCCGGCGGGATGTCGGCGAACGCGGTGCAACCCATGCGCAATTGCGCGATCGGGTGCGCGACGTGCGCTTCGCTGACTTCGACGAGCAGGTCTTCGCGCCAGCGGCGGAGATCGAACGCGGTCGCGTCGGGACCGGGCCGCGGATCGGTCTCGCCGGCCTTCAGCGCCGCGAGGCCCAGCCGGTAGGCCGTCCCGTCGGCAGGCAGGCTGTCGTAGCGCCATCCGTCGCCTTGCCCCGTGGCCAGGCGCGTGTCGATGCCGATGGCCACGTCGCGGGCCGCGACCGGCGACGACGGCGGCAGGAGCCGGCCGCACTCGGCGACGAGCGTCTCGAATTCATCCGCCTCGAGAAAGCGTGGATCACACGCGGCCGGCGGCGCCAGACGCTCGTTCAGCGCCGCACGCGTCGCCGCGCTGACCGCCGGCCCGGCGATCAGCACATCCGCAGCCCTCCGCTCGCCTTGGGTCGCGGTGTCAGCCAAGCTTGCCGCCGGTCACCTCGACCAGCGATCCGGTCATGAACGAACCGTCGTCCGACGCGAGAAGCACGTAGGCTGGAGCCAGCTCCTCGGGCTGCCCCGGCCTGGCGAGCGCGACCTCGTGGCCGAAATGCTCCACTTCGTCGGCCGGCATCGTGCCGGGAATATTGGGCGTCCACACCGGTCCGGGCACGACGCAATTGACGCGTATACCGCGCTCGCCCAGCGATAGCGCGAGTGATCTGGTGAACGCATGGATCGCTCCCTTGGTGGCCGTGTAGTCGATCAGGATCTTGTTGCCGACGATGCCGACGATGGAGCCGGTGTTGACGATCGCCGAGCCTTTCTTCAAGTGCGGCAAGGCCGCCTGCGCCATGAAGAAGTAGCCGAAGATGTTGGTCTCGAAGGTGCGGCGGAACTGCTCTTCGGTCAGGTCCTCGAACTTCTCCTGGGCCATCTGGTAGGCGGCGTTGTTGACCAGGATGTCGAGGCCGCCGAGCTCGTCGACGGTGCGGGCGACCGCCGCGCGGCAGTGCGACGAATCGCGCACGTCGCCCTGGATCACGACGCAGCGGCGGCCGTCGTTGGCTTCGACCATGCGGCGCGTCTCCTCGGCGTCGCGGACGTTCTCGTTGAAGAAGATCGCGACGTCTGCGCCTTCCTTCGCGAACGCCACCGCGACCGCGCGACCGATGCCGGAATCGGCCCCGGTGACGAGCGCGCGCTTGCCCCGCAGCTTGCCGGCGGCGCGGTAGTCGGAGAGATCGCTCTGCGGCTGCTGCGCCATGTCGGACTGGCGTGCCGGATAGGGCAGCTTCTGCGCCTCGATGTCGGAGGCCATCGGCCGTGTCTTCGTCTGCGTCATGCGTCGTCCCGTGACCTGGTGGGACGATCCGGCAAACGACATGCCGCGGACCAGCCACGAGCGCGAGGGCCGAAGACGCGCGTGGCGCGTCCCGGACGATCGACCGCGCGTCAGCGAGCGATCGCGCGCCGTTCGAAACGCGACCGGTCGTCCCGCCCCATTTCGCTGGCGATGAAATCGGCGGCGGCCTCGGGGGCCATGGCGCGCGTTCGCTCGAACGCGTGCATGTCCTTCGCCAGGCGCCGCGCTTCGGCGTCTGAGATCTGGTCGTCCAGGGCGATGATCCGCTGCGCGCAGCGTTCGTACCAGACGGTGGCTTCGAGCGTTTCCATGACGGCCTCCGATGCCGGGATGCAGGTGCTGACGACAACAGCGTAGCGCCGAACGATCTTCGTCGTCCATCGGAGAAACACCGGGAGCGACAGCCGGTCGCCGCCGGCTTGCCGGCGCGGGGCAGGGGCCGGCACGACGCTTGCGTCGCCACGGCATCTCCTCAGGGGTGCATCCATGGGCAACGCCACCGCGTACACGCTACCGAAGACGCTCGGCACGTTCCAGCTCTGGGGCATCGCCGTCGGCCTCGTGATCTCGGGCGAAT
>CAZZVH010000108.1:0-9765 GCA_964657365.1 uncultured Burkholderiaceae bacterium | reverse complement strand
AGGTGCGGGCCATGATCGACCAGCTCGACGAGCGCCGCGCGCAGGTCTACATCGAAAGCCTCATCGTCGAGGTGACCGGCGACAACGCCGCGAACTTCGGCTTCCAGTGGCAGGGGCTGCTGTCGAACGGCAGCAACACCAACGGCATCTATAGCGGCACCAACTTCGGTACCACCGGCAACTTGCTGAACATCACGACCGCGCAGGTCGCCGGCGGCACCAGCGCTGCCGGCATCACCCTGGGCGAGGGCCTGAACATCGGCCTCGTGCACAACTTCTTCGGGACCTACGGGCTGGCAGCGATCGCCAACATCCTGCAGAGCCAGACCAACACCAACATCGCCTCGACCCCGAACCTGGTGACGCTCGACAACGAGGAAGCGAAGATCGTCGTCGGCAGCAACGTGCCGTTCGTGACCGGCCAGTACACGCAGACGGGATCGACCGGCTCGCTCTCGAGCCCGTTCCAGACGATCGAGCGCAAGGACGTCGGCATCACCCTGCGCATCCGGCCGCAGATCGGCGAGAACGGCACGATCCGCATGACGATCTTCCAGGAGTCGTCGAGCCTGTCGGCGCTGGTCGCACCGGGCACGTCGAACGCCGGCCCGTCGACCAACAAGCGCTCGATCGAATCGACCGTCAGCGTCGACGACGGCCAGATCCTCGTGCTCGGCGGCCTGATCGAGGACAAGTACACCGAGACCCGCACCAAGATTCCGCTGCTCGGCGACATCCCTTATCTCGGCGCGTTGTTCCGCAGCGAGAACCGCGAAAAGACGCGCACCAACCTGATGGTCTTCCTGCGCCCGGTCGTGATGCGCGACGCCGACACCGCGAACCGGCTCTCGCTCGACCGCTACGAGCAGATCCGCGGCTTCCAGAAAGACATGTCGCCGCCGCCGAGCCTCGTCCTGCCGATCAACGATTCGCCGGTGATCCCGCCGATGCGCGGCATCGACGATGCGGGCCGGCCGCTGGCGGCGCCGCAGAGCTCGCCGGGGACGACGCCCGGTGTGCTGCAGCGGCCCAAGCCGGCGGCGCCCGACGCGGCGCCGACGATCGTGGTGCCGGTCATCGTGCCGCCGGCGGGCGTCGATCCGAGCGCCCAGCCGGCGCCGGCGGCTTCGCCCGCGTCGGCGCCACGCTGAGCGGAGCACGACATGGGCGCACGTCACCCGCTCCCCTACGCCTACGCCAGGGCGCACACGCTGCTGCTCGAGGACGACGGATCACGGCTCGTGCTGTGGGCGCCGGAAACGATCGGCCTGCCGGCGCTCTCGGAAGTGCTGCGCCTCTACGACGTCGACAGCTTAGAGCGCGAATCGGCCGAGACGCTGGTGGGCCGCATCGCCGCGGCCTACGCCGGCGGCGAATCGAGCGCGGCGGTCGTGATCGGCGAGGTCGAGAGCGCGGTCGACCTGTCGCGGATGATGCAGGAGTTGCCGGCCATCGAAGACCTGCTCGAGGCCTCGAACGACGCGCCGATCATCCGCATGCTCAACGCCCTGCTGACGCAGGCCGCGAAGGACGGCGCCAGCGACATCCACATCGAGCCCTACGAGCGTTCGAGCTCGGTGCGCTTCCGCGTCGACGGCACGCTGCGCGAAGTGGTCCAGCCGAACCGCGCGCTGCACGCGGCCCTGATCTCGCGCCTCAAGATCATGGCCGAGCTCGACATCGCCGAGCGGCGCCTGCCGCAGGACGGCCGCATCTCGCTGCGCATCGGCGGCCGCGCCGTCGACGTGCGCGTCTCGACGCTGCCCTCGGCCCACGGCGAACGGGCCGTGCTGCGCCTGCTCGACAAGGCCGAATCGAAGTTCACGCTCGAAGGCCTCGGCATGAGCGGCGACGTGCTGACCACGTTCGACGCGCTCATCAAGCAGCCGCACGGCATCCTGCTCGTCACCGGGCCGACGGGTTCGGGCAAGACGACGACGCTCTACGCCTCGCTCGGCCGCGTCGATACCGCCGGCACCAACATCCTGACGGTGGAGGATCCGATCGAGTACGAGCTCGGCGGCATCGGCCAGACGCAGGTCAACACCAAGATCGACCTCACCTTCGCGAAGGCGCTGCGCGCGATCCTCCGCCAGGACCCCGACGTGATCATGATCGGCGAGATCCGCGACTACGAGACCGCACAGATCGCGATCCAGGCGTCGCTCACCGGCCACCTGGTGCTGGCCACCGTGCACACCAACGATGCGCCGAGCACCGTGACGCGGATGATCGACATGGGCGTCGAGCCGTTCCTGCTCTCGTCGAGCCTGATCGGCGTGCTGGCGCAGCGGCTGGTGCGCAAGCTCTGCGTGCATTGCCGGAAGCCTGGTGCGCTCGGCCGCTACCACCCCGTCGGCTGCGAGCATTGCGCGATGACCGGCTACAAGGGCCGCACCGGCGTCTACGAGCTGATGAAAGTCGACGACGAGATCCAGGCGTTGATCCACGGCCGCGCCGCCGAGTCGCAGATCTTCGCCGCGGCCGAGGCCGGCGGCCTGAAGTCGATGCGCGAAGACGGCGAGCGCCTGGTGGCCGAAGGCATCACGTCGCCCGAAGAAGTGATCCGCGTCACGCGGGAATGAATGCCCCCACGCTTGTCGCTTCGCGCCGACGCTGCCCCCCGAGGGGTCGCGGCCGGCCTTGGGACGGCCCGGCGCCCGGCCGGCTGCGGTAAGGACTGCTGATGCCTGCGTTCCGCTTCGAGGCGCTCGACGCGCTCGGCAAATCGACCAGCGGCCTGCTCGAGGCCGACAACCCGCGCGCTGCACGCACGCAATTGCGCGCGCAGTCGCTGGTGCCGCTGGCGGTCACGCAGGTGGCGTCGGCCGGTTCGGCGACGACCGGCATGCGCCGCCTCGGTGGCCGCGTCTTCAATGCCACCGGCCTGGCCGTCTGGACCCGACAGCTCGCTGGCCTGGTCGGCTCCGGCCTGCCGCTCGAGCGCGCGCTCACGGCTCTCAGCGATGAGGCCGAGGATGCCAAGCAGCGCGAGCTCGTCGCCCATCTGCGCAGCGAGGTCAACTCCGGCGCGCCGTTCGCGCAGGCGCTCGGCAGCGCGCCGCGCGAATTCGACGACGTCTACCGCGGCGTCGTCGCCGCGGGCGAGCAGAGCGGCGCGCTCGGTCTCGTGCTCGAGCGCCTCGCCGACGACCTGGAAGCGCGCCAGGAGCTCAAGGGGCGGCTGATCAGCGCGACGCTGTATCCGGCGATCGTCTCGGTGATCGCGTTCGTCATCGTCATCTTCCTGGTCACCTACGTGGTGCCGCAGGTCGCGACCGTCTTCACGAGCTCGAAGCGCGCCCTGCCGATCCTGACCATCGCCATGATGACGATCAGCAGCTTCCTGCGCAGCTGGGGCTGGCTGCTCATCCTGGTCGGGGCGGCGGGGGCCGCATTGCTCGCCTTCAGCCTGCGCAACGAGGCGTTCCGGCAGCGCTTCGATGCCGGATTCCTCGAGCTGCCGCTGATCGGCAAGCTCGCCCGCGGCTACAACGCGGCGCGCTTCGCCGGTACGCTGGCGATGCTGGCGGCGGCCGGCGTGCCGATCCTCAAGGCGCTGCAGGCCGCTGCCGAGACGCTGTCGAATCGAGCCATGCGCGCCGACGCCATGGACGCGCTGGTGCAGGTGCGCGAAGGCGCACCGCTGGCCTCGGCGCTGGCCGGCAAGAAACGCTTTCCGGGCATCCTGGCGATGTTCGCGCGCCTCGGCGAACAGACCGGGCAGTTGCCGCTGATGCTGGAGCGTGCCGCCAAGCAGCTTTCGGCCGAAGTGCAGCGCCGCGCCCTGCAGATGGCGACCATCCTCGAGCCGCTGCTCATCGTCGGCATGGGCGGCGTGGTGATGATGATCGTGCTGGCCGTGCTGCTGCCGATCATCCAGCTGAACAGCTTCGTGAAGTAGCGCCATGCCCGCATCGCTCGAAGGCCAGCTCGTCGTCGCGATCTCCTCGCGGGCGCTGTTCGACTTCGAGGAAGAGAACCGCCATTTCGAGACCAGCAACGACCGCGCCTACATGAAGCTGCAGCTCGACCGCCTCGAGCAGACGGCCAAGCCCGGCGTCGCCTTCTCCCTGGCGAAGAAGCTGCTGGCCTTCAACGACGCGACGACGCAGCGCGTCGAGGTCGTGATCCTCTCGCGCAACGATCCGGTCTCCGGCATGCGCGTGTTCCGATCGGCGCAGGCCTACGGCATGCAGATCCAGCGCGGCGTGTTCACGCGCGGCAAGTCGCCTTGGCGCTATCTCAAGCCGCTCAACGCCAACCTGTTCCTGTCGGCGAACGAGGCCGACGTGCGCTCCGCCCTCGAGGCCGGCGTGCCGGCCGCGCGCGTCTATCCGCACTCGGCGCGCGCCTCCGACGCGCACCCGAACGAGGTGCGGATCGCCTTCGACGGCGACGCCGTCCTCTTCTCCGACGAATCGGAGCGCGTCTACCAGAGCAGCGGTCTCGACGCCTTCCAGGCGCACGAGCGCGCGCAGGCCAGCAAGCCGCTCGCGGCCGGCCCGTTCAAGCCGCTGCTGCAGGCCTTGCAGCGGCTGCAGCACGAGTCCGTCCACGGCATGGGCATCCGCACCGCGCTCGTCACCGCGCGCAGTGCGCCGGCCCATGAACGCGCGGTGCGCACCCTGATGGAATGGGACGTCGAGATCGACGAGGCGATGTTCCTCGGCGGGCTCGCCAAGGGGGAGTTCCTGCGCGAATTCGAGCCCGATTTCTTCTTCGACGACCAGACCGGACACATCGAGAACGCGGCGGTGCACGTGCCGTCGGGGCACGTCGCCTCGGGCGTCTCGAACGGCTAGTCCGATCCCGGGCGTGCCGACCGTCAGCGCAGGTTGCCGGTGTGCCCGAGCGAATAGCGACCCGGCTGCGGCCAGACGGTGAGCCCGTGCGGCTCCTTGCCGACCTTGATCTTGTCGACGGAGCCGTTGCCCGTATCGATCCGGTAGACCACGTCGTCGAAGCGCCCCGACAGCCAGAGGTACTTGCCGTCGGCGCTGACGTTGCCCATGTCCGGGCTGCCGCCGCCCGGGATCGGCCAGTTCTCCACCACCTTGCCGCTGGCGAAGTCGATCACCGAGATGCTGCCCGGCCCGGCGCGCTTGCCGTGGATCTCGTGGCTGCCGCGGTTGGCGACGTACAGGCGCCTGCCGTCCCGGCTCGGATAGAGCCCGTGCGTGCCGATGCCGGTCGGCACGAAGCCGACCTGGCGGAAGCTCTCGCCGTCGACCACGTGCACGCCGTCGGCCATCATGTCGGCCACGTAGAAGCGCTTGCCGTCGGGTGACGAGCGCACGTCCTGCGGCATGCCGGGCGTGGTGCAGATGGCGCTGCCGCTGCCGGCGGGATCCGGAACCGTCGTCGGCTTCCTGCCGGGCTTGTCGATCACCGCCAGGACGTCGGGACGGGCGAAATATTGACTGAGCCTGATCGTGCCGAGGACGCGGCCGCTGACCAGGTCGATCTTCGTCACCGAGCCGGAGAACTCGCAGGTGAAGATCGCGAAGCGGCCGTCGACCGAGAAATCGGCGTGGTTGATGCCGGCGCAGAGCGGCGTGGCGATGGAGTGGTCGAGCTTCATCGTCTTCGCGTCGCGGAAGTCGAGCCGCTTGTAGCTCTCGGCGACGACGATCGCCTGCTTGCCGTCGGGCGTCCAGTACATGTTGTACGGGTCGTCGACGGCGACCGGTTTGCCGGGCTTGCCACTGACCGGATCGATCGGCGTGAGGCTGCCGTCGCGGCGGCCCTCCGCATTGTTCGCGACCCACAGCGTGCGCAAGTCCCACGCCGGCACGATGTGCTGCGGATTGACGCCGACCTTGAAGGTGTCGACGACCGCGAGCGTCCTCGGGTCGATCACCGAGACGGTGTTGCCGCCGCGGTTGGGCACGTAGACGCGCACCAGCGCATCGGCCACCTGCGGGCTCATGTGCGCGCTGCCGATCTCGCTGTAGATGTTGTCGCGATCGGGCACCGCCGGCATGCCGGGAAAGACGACGACGGGGCCCGCGGACGCTGGCCTGGCGTCGCCGGGCTGCGCCGTCCCGGCGGCGGCGGTGTCGACGGTCTGCGCGACGGCCCACCACGCCACCAGGCCGAGGGAGGCGAACAGGCCGGCCATCAGGCCCAGCCGAAACTTCTTGCGCATGCCGTCGTCGGGAATCGGGAAACCGCTGATTATCGTGCGACGGCCCGCCGGATCGCAGCGACGCTGCGGGCGACGATCAGGTCGACGCCGAGTTGCCCGAGGGCGGCCGTCGATGGCCGCGGATCGCCGGCGAGGCCGTCGCCGGCGACCGGCGCCGCGCCGAGCCGGTCGGCGCGCACCAGATGCGGCTCGATGGCGAGCGCGAGCGAGGTGTCGGCGGTGCCCGCGTGCGTGCCCGCTTGCGCCGCGGTGATGCCGTGCTCGCGCAGCACCTTGGCGTAGCTGTCGCCGCTCGAGTGGTAGTACTCGGCGATGAAGTGGACCCGGGCCGGATCGGCGTGCCACTCCCGGTCGAGCTTGTCGGCCACGGCGGCCAGGTCGGCCTGATAGCTGCCGTGGTCGCCGATCAGGACGATGTCGCGAAAGCCGGCGTGGCGAAAGCTCTTCGCCGCGCCTTCGACGACCGCCTTGAAAGCGTCGTCGCCGATCGAGATCGTGCCGGGAAACCGCATGTGGCCGGACGGCGGATCGATGCGACCCTCGGGCACGTAGCTGATGACCGGGGCGACCAGGGCGTTGCCGAGCTCCGAGGCGATGCGGCCGGCCAGCACATGGACGCGCACGTTGTGCTTGCCGAACACCATGTGCGGCCCGTTCTGCTCGGTGCCGCCGACCGGCACGATGATCGTCGTGCGGCCGGCCGCGAGCGCGTCGCGGACGTCCGTCCACGTCATCTCCTCGAGAAAGATGCCGCCGGGCACGGCACCGTCGGCGGACGATGCGACGACGGACACGAGCAGCAGGACGATGGCAGCGAGGCGGCGCTTCATGGCCCGCGAATCTAGCGCATGCCGTAGCCGCGCAGCCGTTCGAGGTCGAGAACCCGCACGCCGCCGTACTCGACCCGGATGGCACCGCTGGCGTCGAGCCGCTGCAACGCCTCGTTGACGCGTTGCCGGGACAGGCCGACGAGATAGCCGAGCTCCTGCTGCGTGATGCGCAGGATCGAGCCGACGTTCGGGTACAGGACAGGATGGAAAAGCGCCGCGAGGCTGCGCGCGACGCGCGCGTCGGGGTCGCCCAGGCGGTCGATCTCGCGCGCGGCGATGAATTGGCCGAGACGCTCGTTGAGCTGCTGGACGATGAAGCGGTTGAACGGAATGCTGCGGTCGAGCAGCCAGTGGAATGTCTCGACCGTCAGGCCGGCGACCTTGCTCTTGCGCAAGGCCTGGATGTTGTAGCGGTAGGCCTCGCGCTTGATGACCGTGCCTTCGCCGAACCAGCCGCCCGGCGGCAGGCCGGTGAAGGTGATCGGGATGCCCATCGAGGTGTCGTTGCTGGTCTTCAGCAGGCCGTCGATGACGCCGAACCAGTAGGTGACCGGCCGGCCGACCCGACACAGCAGATCGCCGACTCCGACCTCCACCACCTTCAAGTCTGCGAGCGCACGCTCGCGTTCCTGCGGCAGCAGCGCCTTGAGCCAGGCGATGTCGGCGAGCTCCGCCGCTTCGGGAGTGCGGGCCCGGGCGACGAGATGGGCGGAGGAATGGCGGGGCACGGAGCGGGCATTGTCGGCAGGAATGGCCGGGCGAACAAGCACTTGACCAAACAAGCGTTTGTCTTTCTAATGTTTCGATGGAAGCGACCCGCAAGCGAGCCCACAGCCGCCTGCCGCAATTGCTCGACGAAGCCGCACGGGCCTTCGCGGGCCACGGTTTCGCGGCCGCCTCGGTGCGCGAGATCTGCGGTCCGATCGGCATGCTGCCCGGCTCGCTCTATTGCCACTTCCCGACCAAGGAAGCGCTGCTCGTGGCCGTCTACACCGAAGGCGTCGAGCGCATCTCCGCCGCGGTCGACGCTGCGATCGCCCCGCTCTCGCAGCCCTGGGCACGGCTCGAGACGGCCGCCGTCGCGCATCTCACGTCCCTGCTCGACGGCACCCATTTCTCGGAGGTCGTCATCCGCATCCGGCCGAGCGACGCGCCGGCCGTCGCCGGCGAGCTCACCGCCCTGCGCGATGCCTACGAGTCGCGCTGGGGCCGGCTGGTGCAGGCGTTGCCGCTCGAGCGAGGCGTGCACCGCAGCGACCTGCGTCTGTTCCTGCTCGGCGCCCTCAACTGGAGCCAGACCTGGTACCGCGACGACGGCGCATCGTCGCCGGCGCGGATCGCGAAACGATTCGTCGGCCTCATGAAAGCCAGCATGGCCGACAAGACGAAGGAGCTCGCATGAACGGCGCAGACCACGATTTCCGCCCGCGCGTGCTCGTCACCAAGATCGGCCTCGACGGCCACGACCGCGGCAGCCGCATCGTGGCCGCCGCCTGCCGGGACGCCGGCATGGAGGTGATCTACACGCCGCCGTGGCAGAGCATCCCGGCGGTCGTCAAGCTCGCGCTCGAGGAAGACGTCGACGTGATCGGCATCTCCTCGCTCGCCACAGACCACCTCATCGTGCCCAAGCTGATGCGCGCGCTGGCGGAAGCAGGCCTCGGCCACATGCGCGTCATCGTCGGCGGCATCGTGCCCGACAACGAAGCAACGCAGCTGATCGAGTGCGGCGTGCGCCAGGTGTTCCACCCCGGCAGCACCATGGACGACATCACCGCCAGCATCCGCGGCTACGCAGGCGAGGCACGCGCGGCGGGCGCGCACGCCGACCAGGGAACGGCGACGTGAACAAACCCGTCGATCCGACGCTGCTGGCCGGCGCTCCGTCGGCCGCACGCGCGGAGTGGGAGCGCGACTACCGTGCCACGATCGGCGCCGACAGGTCGGTGGCCAACGTCTCCGGCATCCCGATCCAGCCGCTCTACGGGCCTGACGACTGGGCCGCGTACGGCCAGCCCGATCCGCTCGGCTTCCCCGGCCAGCCCGACTTCACGCGCGGCATCTACGCCACCATGCACCGCGGCCGCACCTGGACGCAGCGGCAGCTCGTCGGCCTCGGCACGCCGGAGGACTACAACGCACGGCTGCTCGCGATCATGGGCCGCGGCGTGACGGCGGTCTCGCTGATTCCGTGCAACTCCGTCTACCGCGGCTACGACATGGATGCGGTCGAGCCGGAGCTGCTCGGCACCTGCGGCGTCGTGCTCGACAACGCCGACCACATGGAACGCTGCCTCGAAGGCGTCGACCTGAACCGCATCTCCTGCGCGCTCAACGACCCGTCTCCGTTCACCCTGCTCGCCTTCATGCTGGTCACGGCCGAGCGGCGCGGCGTCGACTGGAAGAACGTCACCGGCACGTCGAACCAGAGCGACTACCTGTCGCACTACGTCGCCAACCACATGTTCTACCGGCTCTCGCTGCCGGGCGCCCGGCGCGTCCTGATGGACCACATCGCCTTCTGCAACGAGCACGTGCCGAGATGGAACCCGATGTCGGTGGTCGGCCAGCACACGCAGCAGGCGGGCGCCACGCCGGCCGAGGCGATGGCCTTCACGCTCGCCGCGGCAGTGCAGAACGCGGAAGACTGCATCGCCCGCGGCATGGACCCCGACCAGTTCCTGCCGCGCTTCACCTTCTTCTTCGACATCTCGCTCAGCTTCTTCGAGGAGATCGCCAAGTTCCGCGCCGGCCGCCGCATCTGGGCGCGCCTGGCCCGGGAAC
>CAZZVH010000107.1:0-9783 GCA_964657365.1 uncultured Burkholderiaceae bacterium | reverse complement strand
AGGGCGTCTCCGGCGCCGAACGGCGATCACCGCAGCTGTGGCGCACGCTCGGCGCCACCTCGCTGGAGGACTACCTGGTGCGCTTCTGGGACGGCAACTTCGCGCGCCGGAACGCGGCCGACCTGCTGGCGCAGTTCTGGACCTGGCAGCACGGCGACATCAGCGCCAACGATCTCCACGGCGGCGACCTGCCGCGCGCGCTCGGCGCCATCCGCGCCCGCACCCTGCTGATGCCGGGCGACCACGACCTGTACTTCCAGGTCGACGACAGCCGCCTCGAGATGCGGCACCTGCGCCTCGCCGAGCTGGCGCCGATCCCGTCGGTCTGGGGCCACCGCGCCGGCAACCCGCTGCACCAGCCGGACGATCGCGCCTTCATCGAACGCCACGTCAAGGCGCTGCTCGCGGCCGAGTCGCCGTTGCCGGCGCGCTGAGTCCCGCGCCTTGGACGTCCGAGCATCGACGCCCGCGATGGCCGCGCGCGCTCCGTTCCGCATCAAGGCCGGCGACCTGAAGACGCTGGCCGTGCGCTCCGACGGGCCGGCGGCCCGCCATGCGCTCGGCCACTTCGGCGCCATCGCGCTGGCCGGTGTCGCCCTCTGGCAGACGCGCGGCAGCGCCTGGGCCGTGCCGCTGACGATCCTGCTCGGCTACATGCTGGCCTTCCTGTTCAACGCCTTGCACGAGGCTGCGCACCAGACGGCGTTCCGCACGCGCCGCTGCAACACCCTGCTCGGCCAGGTCGCCGGCCTCGTGATCCTGCTGCCGTACGGCTACTACCGCGCCTTCCACTGGGACCACCACCGCTACACGCAGGATCCGGACAACGATCCGGAGCTGTTCGTGCCGCTGCCCGGCAGCTGGCCCGGCGTGCTCTGGTACCTGTCCGGCCTGCCCACCTGGCGCGACCGTCTGCGGATGCTGTTCGTGCACGGCGTGCTCGGCCGCGTCACCGCACGATGGGTGCCGGCCGACCAGCGGCAGCGCATCGTCGCCGAGGCGCGCTGCTACCTGGCCGTCTATGCCGTGGTGATCGTCGCCTCGATCGCCGGCCGCTCGCTCGCCGCGGTGTGGCTGTGGGTCGTGCCGGTGATGATCGGCCAGCTGTTCCTGCGCCCGTACCTGCTCGCCGAGCACACCGGCTGCGCCCGGACGCCCGACATGCTCGAGAACACGCGCACCACCGACACCAACGCCTTCGTGCGCTTCTTCGCGTGGAACATGCCGTACCACGTCGAGCACCATGCCTACCCGGCCGTCCCGTTCCACGCCCTGCCGCAGCTCAACGCGCTGCTCGCCGAGCACACCACGCACCGCGGGCGCGGCTACCGCGGCTCGACCGCGGCGGTGTTCCGGCACTTGCGCCACTTGCGCGCGGCCCGCGATCGCGCCGCCACGCCGCCCCGGACGTCGTCGTCATCCGGCACGCCATGACGCCCGTCCGCATGCCGGCGCTGGTCGCGGCGGGCGAGCACGTCGTGCACGGCGCCTGCCCGCACGACTGCCCCGACAGCTGCGCCATGCTGATCACCGTCGACGACGGCGTCGCGACCAGGGTGCGCGGCGATCCCGACCACCCGACGACGCAGGGCACGCTCTGCACCAAGGTCTCGCGCTACCTCGAGCGCACCTACAGCCCCGACCGCGTCCTGCATCCCTTGCGCCGGGTCGGCCCCAAGGGACCGGGACAGGGCCGCTACGAACGCATCTCGTGGGACGAGGCGCTCGACACCATCGCGACGCGCTTCAAGGCGATCGCGGCGGTCGATCCGCAGGGCATCCTGCCGTACGCGTACTCCGGCACGCTGGGGCTGGTGCACAACGTCGGCATGCCGCGCCGCTTCTTCCACAGGCTCGGCGCGTCGCAGCCCGAGCGCGTGCTCTGCTCGAGCGCCGGCCGGGCCGGCTATTCGGCCGTGATCGGCGCGCAGATCGGCACCGACATCACGCACTTCACCGACGCGACGCTGATCGTCCTGTGGGGCACCAACCCGGTCACCTCGAACCTGCATCTCTGGACCCGCATCGCCGAGGCACGGCGCCATGGCGCGCGCGTCATCGCCATCGACCCGTACCGGTCGCTCTCGGCAGAAAAGGTCGACTGGCACATCGCACCCTTGCCCGGCACCGACGGCGCGCTGGCCTTCGGCGTGATGCACGTGCTGATCCGCGACGGCCTGATCGATCACGACTACGTGGCCCGCCACACGCTCGGCTTCGAGGCCCTCGCCGCGCGCGCTGCCGAGTACCCGCCCGACGTCGTCGCCCGCCTGACCGGCCTGGCCGCCGACGACGTGACCCGCCTCGCCCACGACTACGGCCGCGACCGCGCGACCGCGATCCGCGTCAACTTCGGCCTGCAGCGGCATGCCGGCGGCGCCAACGCGGTGCGGGCGATCGCCTGCCTGCCGGCGTTGACGGGCGCCTGGCGCGAGGCCGCGGGCGGCGTGTTGCTCGACCAGGTCGGCGCCCACGCCATCGACCTCGCCGCGCTCGACGGCCGCCACCTCCTGCCCGACCCGGCGCGGCCGCCGCGCTCCGTCAACATGGCGCAGATCGGCCGCGCCCTGACCGAGCTGAACGATCCGCCGATCGAGGCGCTGTTCGTCTACATCAGCAACCCGGTGGCGGTGGCGCCGAACAACGCGCTGCTGCGGCGCGGCCTGCTGCGCAGCGATCTGTTCACGGTCGTGCACGAGATCTTCCTGACCGACACCTGCGACTACGCCGACATCGTCCTGCCCGCCACCACGCAGCTGGAGCAGTTCGACGTGCACCGCTCCTACGGCACGCTCTACACGATGCTCAACCAGCCGGCGATCGCGCCGCTCGGCGAGGCCTGCTCGAACGCGGAGCTGTTCCGTCGCCTGTCCGCCAGGATGGGCTACGACGACGCCTGCCTGCAGGAGAGCGACGAAGAGGTGGCGCGCCAGGCGCACGACCGGGGTGCGGCCGTCAATGCGAACTTCGACTTCGACGCCCTCCTGCGCGACGGCTGGCAGCGGCTCGACGTGCCGGAGCGCTTCGCCCCGTTCGCGGAGGGCGGCTTCCCGACGCCGTCGGGCAAGTGCGAGTTCGCCAGCGAGACGACGCTGCGCCAGGGCGGCAGCCTGCTGCCCGAGTTCATCCCGCCGCGCGAATCGGCGCTGGCCGATCCGGTGCTCGCCGGCCGCTTTCCCCTGATGCTGCTGACACCGCCGGCCCGCAACTACCTGAACTCGAGCTTCTCGTCGATCGCATCGCTGGTGCGCGACACCGGCGAGCCGTGGGTCGAGATCCATCCGGGCGACGCTGCTGTGCGCGGCATCGCCAGCGGCGACCGTGTCCGGGTCCGCAACGACCGCGGCGCGTTCACGGTGATCGCTCGCGTCGACGACCGGGTGCGCTCCGGCGTGCTGGTGGCGCCGTCGATCTGGTGGCTCAAGAAGTCGGCCGACGGCGAGAATGCGAACGCGGTGACTTCCGATGCGCTGACGGACATGGGTCGCGGCGCGACCTACTACGACAGCGCGGTCGAGATCGAGCGCATCGACCCGCCCACCGGGGACCCGCCTTGGCCCTGACATCGTCGGCCGCACCGGCGAGGCGACCATGACCTGCGTGGCACTGCTGAGCACCGTGCTCGACCTCGCCTACGTCGCGCCGCCGTTCCGGGAGCAATGTCCGGGCATCGACCTGCGCATGGGTTCCGACCTCGGCCGGCTCGACGACATCGAGGTGGCGCTGTGCTGGTTTCCTCCGCACGGCGTGCTGGCCCGGCTGCCGAACCTGCGGCTGGTCCAGTCGCTCGCGGCCGGCGTCGACCATGTGACTGCCGATCCGCACTGGCCACGCCGGTTGCCGCTCTGCCGCATCGTCGATCCCGGCATGGCGGCGGGCATGACGGCCTACGTGTGCTGGGCCGTGGTGGAGCAGCAGCGCGGGATGCGCCGCTATGTCGACGACGCGCGCGCCGGCCGCTGGCAGCCACAGCGGCTGCGGCCGCCGGGCGGCCACACGGTCGGCATCGCCGGTTTGGGCGTGCTCGGCCTGGCCTGCGCCGACGCGTTGTCGTCGATCGGCTACGCGGTGCGCGGCTGGAGCCGCACGCGCAAGGCCGGGCTGCCGGCCGGCGTCACCGGCTTCCATGGCGACGACCAGCTCGACGCCTTCCTGGCCGGCAGCGACACGCTGGTCTGCCTGCTGCCGCTCACGCCCGAGACGCAGGGCTTTCTCGACGCACGTGTCTTCTCGCGGCTGCCGCGCGGCGCACACCTGATCAACGTCGGCCGCGGCGCGCATCTGGTGGAGGGCGACCTGCTGCGCGCGCTCGACGAGGGCCAGCTCGCCGGCGCCACGCTCGACGCCTTCGTCGACGAGCCGCTCCCGCCTGGCCACGCCTTCTGGCAAGACCCGCGCATCCTGATCACGCCGCACATCGCGACCCGCACCGACATCGCGGTGATCGCCCGGCAGACGCTGCACAACCTGTCCCTGTTGCGCAGCGGGGCGATGCCGCTCAACCGCGTCGACGTCAGCCGCGGCTATTGAGTGCCAGCGGCTCGACGCCGCACCAGCCGGCGAGAAAGCGCGCGAACGTCGCCGTGACGCGGCGCATGCTGTCGAGCGACACGGCTTCGTCGATGCCGTGGATGTGGCGTGCCAGCGGCCCGTAGACGGTCACCGGCAGGTCGGTCATCAGCGCGAAGTGGCGGCCGTCGGTGGTCGCCGTGGAAGCGACCGTCGCGGCGGGCGTGCCGTGGGTCTCCACGTGCGCGGCGGCGAGCGCCTGCAGCGCGGGCACCTCGAGGTCGTAGACGCAGCCGGGCGAGCGGTGGCCGCGCGCTCTGATCGCGACACTCAGGGCCGGGTTGATGCGCGCCACCGCGGCGCGGATGCAGCGCGTGACCTCCGCCGTCGCATCGTCGGCGTCGACGCCGGGGAAGAAGCTGAAGCGCAGGCCCATCGTGCAGGTGCAGGGCACGGAGGAGTTCCATTCGCCGCCGGCGATCGTGCCGAGGTTGAAGTTGATCGGATGCGCCGCATCGGCGAACAGCGGGTGGCGCCGCTCCGGCGCGTTCCACGCGGCCTCGAGCTGCTTGAAGTCGGCCATCACGCCCATCGCCGCCTCGATCGGGTTGACGCCCTGGCTCATGTACGCGACGTGCGCGGGCTTGCCGGTGATCTCGACGAACAGCCAGCAGACGCCGACCTGCGCGTTCATCAGCGTCTCGGCGAACGGCTCGGGGATGACGACGGCATCGAAGTCGGTGAGGCGCGCCTTGGCCAGCGCGTGCTGCAGCGCATGCACGCTGGCGAGGGTGCCGTTGCCGGTGTTCTCCTCGTCGAGCACGGCGTTGAAGCCGACGATGCCGGCCGGCTGCAGGCCGAGCTCGCGCAAGGCCTCGAGGGCGAACAGCGCGCACACCAGGCCGCCCTTCATGTCGCCGGAGCCGCGGCCGTGGAGCCAGCCGTCGGCCACCCAGGGCTCGTACGGAGGGCGTGACCAGAGCGCTTCTGGGCCTGTCGGCACGACGTCGACGTGGCCGTTGAAGAGCACCGAACGGCCGCCCGGCGAGCGCGGCAGGTGGCGCGCGAGCAGGTTGTAGCGGCCGTTGTCGGCATCGCACGGGCAGCAGAACAGCGGCATGCCCTGCAGCAGGCTGCTGTCGAGCAGGATCCGCTCCGGCGCCAGGCCCATGTCGGCCAGCGTCTGCTCGAGAAAGCGTGTCGCCGGCTGCTCCTGGCCCGAGAGGCTGGGCGCGGCGACGAAGCGGGCCAGCGTCTCGGTCATGCGCGGCATCAGCCGGTCGAGGGCGGCGTCGAGGGCGTGTCCGGAAAGGGTCGTCATGCCGCCATCGTGCGCCTGTCCGGAGACTTCGCCTACCGGCTTCGGCTAGTGCACCGGGCCGATGACGCCATCGAGGTCGAGCGCGTCCTGCCTGATCACGATCAGGCCGGGCACCTCGGCGCGCAGCGCGTCGCCGAAAGTGCTCGCCACGCCGGCCACCGCGATGCGCCGGTCGGCACGTGCGAAGTGCGCAGCCGCGTAGGCCTGCACGTCGGCCGGCGTCACGGCCTCGATGACGCCGATCTGCCGCGTCAGCTCTGCCGGCGGGCGCCCGCTCGCGACCAGCGCGCGGATCGCCGACGCCAGGCCGCTGGTCGTCTCGACGTTGCGGCTGACGCCGCCGATCAGGGTCGCCTTGCGCGCGGCGAGCTCGTCGCCGCCGACCGGAGCGGTCGTCATGCCGTCGAGCTCGGCCTGCACCAGCTTCACGACGTCGGCAGCGGATTCGTTCTTGGTCTGGATCGACGCATGGAACAGGCCGGCGTCGAGGCGGGCTTCGATCCGGCTGGAAGCGCTGTAGCTGAGCCCGCGCTTGATGCGGATCTCCTCGTTGAGCCGCGACGAATAGCCGCCGCCGAGCACGGCGTTCAGGACCGCGCCGGTCGCCCAGTCGCTGCCGTGCCGGGACGGCAGCGGCAGCGCGAGAGCCACGCCCGCCTGGCCCGAGCCGGCCATGTCGACGATGGCCAGGCCGGCGCCCGCTGCCACCGAAGGCAGCGCCGGCGCCGGAGGCGGCGCGGCACCGGCGCCGGTCCAGGCGCCGAAATGCGACACGGCCAGCGCGCGCGCCGTCGCTGCATCGATGTCGCCGGCCAGGATCAGCACCGAACGCTCCGGCCGGAACGTCGCACGGTGCATGGCCAGCAGGTCGCTCCTGCCGATCCGCGGCAACGAGGTCGGCGTGCCTGTCTCGGGATGGCCCCAGGGGGTCGCGCCGTAGGCCATGCGGTCAGCGGCGAGGCTGGCCAGGATGCCGGGGCTCGCGTACGAGACCTTGAGGCCGTCGAGCGTCTGCGTGCGCAGCCGCTCGATCTCCTCGGCGGCGAAGGTCGGCTCGCGTACCACCTCGGCGACGAGGCCGAGCGCAGCGTCGAGCCGGGGCGTCGTCACGGTGATGGACACCAGCGACTGGCCCCAGCCGGCAGCGCTCTCGAGCGAGCCGCCGAGCGCCTCGGCCGCAGCGGCGAGTTGCGGCGCGGTGTGGTGGCGCGTGCCCTGCGTCAGCAAGCCGGCGGTCAGCGACGCCAGGCCCGAGAGCCGGGGTGGGTCGGCCTCGCTGCCCGACAACGCCACCAGGGTGGCGCTGACGAGCGGCACGCCGTCGCGCCGGGCGACGATGACCCGCATGCCGTTCGGCAAGGACAGCTCGGCCGGAGCCGCGATGACGAACGGGCGTGGTGTCGCGGGCGGCGGCGGTTTGTCGAACGGCTCGGCCAGCGCGGTGCCGGCCACGGCACAGAGCATGGCCGCCGAGACGGCGGCGCGGAGGCGGCTTGTCATGGTGCGGCGGTTCCCTGGGAGTAGTCGATGACGACGCGATGGGCGTCGACCACGTAGCGGCGCAGGACGCGCTGCACGTCGGCGGCCGTGACGCGCTGCAGCGCCTCTAGGTCGGCGTTGATGCGGGCCGGGTCGCCTTCGAGCACCGCCGCATTGGCGATCTCGGCGCCGAGGCCTTCCGGCGTCTGCCGCGAGACGATCGCCGCCGTCAGCAGCTGGGTCTTCACCTTGTCGAGCTCGGCCGCGCCGGGCGGGTGGTCGACGAGGCGGAGAACCTCGGCCAGCAGCGCCTTCTTCACGTCGACGATCTTCTTGTCGCCGGCGGCGACCGCGGTGGCCGAGAGCAGGCCGGGGCCGTCCCGCAGGTCGGTGTCGAAGCTGGCCGAGGTGGCGATCTGCTGGCGGTAGACCAGGGCCTGCTTGAGCCGCGACGAATCGCCCTGCGACAGCACCGCCGCCGCGACCTGCAGGGCCGGCGCATCGGCGCTGCGCAGCGGCGGCGCCAGCCAGGCGAGCGCGACTGCCGGCAACGGCACCTGCGGCCCGGTCAACGCGACCGTGCGATCGGCCGGCCATGCCGGCTCGGTCGCCGTGAAGACCGGCAACGGCACCGCCGGACGCGCGACCGGTCCGAAGTAGGTGTCGACCCAGGCATCGAGCTGCGCCTGGTCGAAGTCGCCGATGACGACGAGGGTGGCGTTGTCGGGGCGGTAGTAGGTGGCGTGGAAGGCGGTGACGTCGTCGAGTGTCGAGGCATCGAGATCGGCGATGCTGCCGATGGTGGCGCGGCGGTAGGGGTGCTGAAGATAGGGTGCCGACTCGACGGCGTTGGCGAAGCGGCCGTACGGCGAGGCGAGCACGCGCTGCCTGTATTCCTCTTCGACGACGGCGCGTTCCGAGCGGAAGTTGGCGTCGTCGATCTTCAGGTTCTGCATCCGCTCGGCCTCGGCCCAGAGCAGTGTCTGCAGGTGGTTCGAGGGCACGACCTCGTGGTAGGCCGTGACATCGTTGCTGGTGAAGGCGTTGTTCGAGCCGCCGACGTCCTCGGTCAGGCGGTCGAACTGCTCGGCCTGCAGATAGCGCGTCGACTTGAACATCAGGTGCTCGAAGAGATGCGCGAATCCGGAACGCCCCTGGGGGTCGTTGCGGCTGCCGACGTGATACCAGACCTGGATGCTCACGGTCGGACTCGCGTCGCTGTGCACGGTGATCACCTGCAGGCCGTTGGCGAGCGTGCGCGTACGGTAGGCGACGTCGGCGATCTTCAGGGGCGCCGGAGTGGCGGCGACCGCCGACACGAGCAGGACGCCGGCGCATGCGGCGCAGGCCGCGGATCGGAGGATGGAAGAGAGCATGTGCCGATGATAGGAGCGGCCTGCATAAGCATCGGACGAACGAGTCGTTGGCCCTGCGGCAGGCGGTGCCTAGGATGCGACGTTCCCGGAACGGCCGGCTCGCACGTCGGCACATTCACATGCACGCATCCGCTCTCCGCCGCGCCTTCGCGCACACCGCCCTGCTGCTCGCCGCGCTGCTCGGCGCCGGCGCGCATGCCGCCGACACGAGCCTGCTCAACGTCTCCTACGACCCGACCCGCGAGCTCTACCAGCAGTACGACGCCGCGTTCTCGGCCTGGTGGAAGGCGAAGACCGGCGACACGGTGACGGTGAAGCAATCGCACGGCGGCTCGGGCAAGCAGGCCCGCTCGGTGATCGACGGCCTCGATGCCGACGTCGTCACGCTCGCGCTGGCCTACGACATCGACGAGATCGCCGAGCGCGCGAAGCTGCTTCCGCCCGACTGGCAGAAGCGCCTGGCCCACAACAGCTCGCCGTACACGTCGACCTACATCTTCCTGGTCCGCAAGGGCAATCCCAAGGGCATCCACGACTGGAGCGATCTGGTCAAGCCCGGCGTCTCGATCGTCACCGCGAATCCGAAGACATCGGGCGGCGCGCGCTGGGGCTATCTCGCCGCCTACGGCTACGCGCTGCGCCAGCCCGGCGGCGACGACGCGAAGGCCAAGGACTTCGTGACGCGCCTGTTCAAGCAGGTGCCGGTGCTCGACTCGGGCGCCCGCGGCTCGACCGTCACCTTCGCCGAGCGCGGCATCGGCGACGTCCTGCTGGCGTGGGAGAACGAGGCGCACCTCGCGATCAAGGAGTTCGGCGCCGACAAGTTCGACATCGTCTATCCGCCCACCAGCATCCTGGCCGAGCCGCCTGTCGCCGTCGTCGACAAGGTGGTCGACCGTCGCGGCACCCGCGCCGTCGCCCAGGCCTATCTCGAGCATCTGTATTCGCCCGAAGGCCAGGAGATCGCGGCGAAGAACTTCTATCGGCCGACCGACGAGAAGGTGGCCGCGAAGTACGCCGCCCAGTTCCCGAAGGTCGCGCTGTTCACGGTCGACCAGGTGTTCGGCGGCTGGGCCAAGGCGCAGAAGACGCACTTCG
>CAZZVH010000106.1:0-9809 GCA_964657365.1 uncultured Burkholderiaceae bacterium | reverse complement strand
GTGCCGACGAGTCGCTCAGGCCCGTTCCGACTGCCGCGTCTCGTCGAACAGCGATTGCTTGAAGACGGCCGACTCGGAACGGTCGTTGATGGCCCAGAGCAGCAGCGCGCGGCCCGACATCGGCTTGGCGAACAGGTAGCCCTGCAGCTCGTCGCACTGCATGTCCTCGAGCACCTTCTGCTGGCGCTGGTTCTCGACGCCTTCGGCCACGACCTTGAGGCCCAGGGCGTGGGCCAGCTTGATGACGGCGTCGACGACGGCGCGCGCATCGGCGCTGTGCTCGAGATCCATGATGAAGCTGCGGTCGATCTTGAGCTCTTCCGCCGGCAGCTTGCGCAGGTAGGCGAGGCTCGAGTAGCCGGTGCCGAAGTCATCGATCGAGAGATGCGTGCCGAGTTCGCCGAGGCGGCGGAAGGTGGCCTGCGTCATCTTGGTGTCTTCCATCGCCGCCGATTCGGTGATCTCGCAGGTCAGCAGCGACGGATGGATGCGGTGCGCGGTCAGCGCGTTGGTGATGCGTTCGACGATGTCGTCCTGCCGCATCTGGTGCGCCGAGAGGTTGATGGCCACGCGCATCCGCAGGCCCTTGTCGCGCCATTGGCGGCTCTGCCGGCAGGCGTCCTCGATCACCCAGTTGCCGATCTGGCCGATCAGGCCGAAGCGCTCGGCGATCGGGATGAAGACGCTCGGCATCAGCACGCCCTGGGTCGGGTGCTTCCAGCGCAGCAGCGCCTCGACGGCCGTGACCTTGCCGCTCTTGGCATCGATCTTCGGCTGGTAGAACAGCTCGAACTCCTTGGCGACGACCGCCTTGCGCAGGTCGCGCAGCAACGTGAACTGCGCTTCGGCGTCGGCGTCCATGGCCGACGAATAGAAGCAGTGGTTGGAGCCGCCGGCCCGCTTCGACTGGTACATCGCGGCATCGGCGCGGGCGATCAGCTTCGAATGGCTGCAGCCGTCGGGATACATCGCGATGCCGACCGAGCAGGAGATGATCACCTCGCGTCCGTCGACGCCGTAGGGCTGCGAGAGGCCCTGGATCAGGCGCGTCGCGACCTGGGCGACCGCTTCGGTGGTGGTGACGTTGCTGAGCAGCAGCAGGAACTCGTCGCCGCCGACACGGGCCACCACGTCCTTGCCGCGCGACATCGCCTTGAGCCGCTGGCCGACCTGCTCCAGCACCAGGTCGCCGATGGTGTGGCCGTAGGTGTCGTTGACGGGCTTGAAGCCGTCGAGGTCGACGAAGAGAAGGGCCAGGCGCGTCTGGTTGGCATCGGCCTTGGTCGACGCCGCGGCCAGGCGGTCCTCGAAGTAGACGCGGGTGGGCAGCTGCGTCAGGCTGTCGACGGTGGGCGCCGCGGCCGCCGCGGCTCGCCGGGCCGGCTCCATCTCGCGCGCATGCGAGTTGCCGATCGCCTCGAGCAGCACCATGCCGATGGCGACGACCATGGCCAGCAGGAGCGATTCGGTCCAGGGCGGCGCCACCGCCGAGGCCTGCTCGCCGGATGCGGACGCGGCCACGGCCAGCAGCAGGGCGCACAGTGCGGAGCCGCAGGCGCGCGCGATGCGCAGCTTGCGGCTCGGCTTGAAGTCGAGCGAGATCAGGACCAGCATCGTCGCCAGCAGCAGCACGGCCATGCCCGGGCCCCAGCCGCCGGCCACGCCCGCGGCGCGGAACAGGCCGGGCGTCGCGAAGACCGTGTGGGCGTAGGCGACGACCAGCGTGAGCAGGCTGAAGCCGGCGAAGGCCGGCAGTGTCTTGCGCGTCGCCGCGACCGCGGTCGTGCCTGCCAATCCCCAGAAACCGAGTCCCAGGATGGCGGCGACGAACGGGATGCCGGCCAGCGGACCGCCCGCGGCGTCGGCGGGTTCGAGAAAGTGACCCGGGAACCAGAGGGCGACGCCGCCGATGGCGATCGAGGCGGCCCGCAGCAGCTTGCCGACGCGCGAGGGGCGGGCACGCGCCGCGGCGAAGACTTCGCAGCCCAGCCAGAGGAGTGCCGCACTGATCAGCAGCGCTGCGAGGAAGGGCAGCAGCCGGTGGCTTTCCAGGGAATGCATGTTGTGGATGGCCGGACAGCGACGTGGGCGGTGCTACCTGACGGTTGCACCGGACCTCACTGATTTCGGTACCGCCCGCGAATCCTTGAGCGGCTTCGCCCGCCGGCCTCTCCAGGCCCGTGCGCGGGCCCCTCGGGCGTCGATTACCGCACGCTTCGTCGTCAGCGGATCCGGTGGCCGGTCACGGTGATGGCGGGCAGCGTGACGACTTCCAGGCGCGCCGTGCCGGTCGCGAGCAAGCGCGCCGTCGTGGCGCGTTGCGCGTGGGTCTCGGTCGCGAAGGTCAGGATCGCGGTGGCGATCACGGCGAAGAGGGCGGCGGAAGCGGTGAGGCGGCTGATCATGGCGTGCTCCTGGGTGGCGTTGCACCGTGGTGCGATGGAGCGGACTCTAGGAGCCGGGATCAGGCGCCGCCATGGCCGCGCGACGAAACGGCCGATCGCTCCGACGAATCGCATCGTCGTGCGACCGGCGCCGCGCCGTGCAGGGACACCGGCCCGAGCGGCGCCGGCCTCAGCCCAGCGGCGTCGTCCGCGCCTGCAGCCAGGCCAGCGCCGCGCCGTCGAGCGAGGGGGCGAGCCGCTCGCGCACCGTGCGGTGGTAGGCGTCGAGCCAGGCGATCTCGTCGGCACGCAGCAGCGATGGCTCGAGGCAGCGGGCGTCGATCGGGCAGAGCGTCAGGGTCTCGAACTCGAGGAACTCGCCGAACTCGGTCGACGCGTCGGCGCCGGCCGGCACCGCCAGGACCAGGTTCTCGACCCGCACGCCCCATTGCCCGGGCCGGTACAGGCCCGGCTCGACGCTCGTGATCATGCCCGGCTGCATCGCCATCGAGGGATCGGCGATCACGCGCGAGATCGATTGCGGCCCTTCGTGCACGTTGAGGAAATAGCCGACACCGTGGCCGGTGCCGTGGCCGTAGTCGAGACCGTGCTCCCAGAGCGGCGCCCGGGCGATGGAATCGAGCATCGGCGAGAGCGTGCCGCGCGGGAAGCGCGCACGCGACAGGGCGATCGTGCCGCGCAGGACCAGCGTCACGTCGCGTTTCTGCGCCGCGGTCAGGGTGCCGATCGGCCACATGCGGGTGATGTCGGTGGTGCCGCCCCGGTACTGGGCGCCGGAGTCGATCAGGAGCAGGCCGTCGCCTTCGATGCTGGCGTGCGATTCCTGCGTGGCGCGGTAGTGCGGCATCGCGCCGTTGGCGTTGAACGCGGCGATCGTGCCGAAGCTCGGGCCGACGTAGCCCGGACGCTTCGAACGCGCCACCGTCATCTGCGCGTCGATGGTCAGCTCGGTGACGGGAGCGCGCCTGGCGGGGTCGGCCAGGGCGGCCTCGAACCAGGCGTAGAACTCGCACATCGCGGCACCGTCCTGGATCATGGCGCGGCGCACGTGGGCGGCTTCGGCGTCGCTCTTGCGGCTCTTCGCGAGCGTGCTGGGGTTGATGGACTCGACGATCCGGGCGACGGTGCGCCGGCGCGTGCCGAGCGTCACGCGCTTCGGATCGAGCAGCAGGCTCGCCTCGGCGGGCAGGGCGGCGAGCGCCGCGCCCGCGTCCTCGTAGCCGCGCACGTCGACGCCGTCGTCGGCCAGGGCGGCGCGCAACGCGTCGGCGATCTTCGCTTCGCTGACGAACAGCGTCGCGCGCTTCTCGTCGACCAGCACGTGGGCGAGGAACACCGGGTTGTAGCTGACGTCGGCGCCGCGCAGGTTGAGCAGCCAGGCGATGTCGTCGACCGTCGAGACGACGTGGTGCGTGGCGCCCGCGTCGCGCATCGCGTTGCGGACCCGCTGCAGCCGGCTGGCGCGCGATTCGGCGGCCTCCGGGCCAGTGTGCTCGTAGACGGCGGCGCCGGGCGCCTCGGGCCGATCGTCCCAGGCGGTGGCGAAGACGTCGAGGTCGCTGCGCAGGTGGATGCCGCAGCGGCCGAGCTCGCTCTCCAGCAGCCGCGCGGCGCCGAGCCCGAGCACGTCGCCATCGACCGCGACCGTGTCGCCCGACTTCACGTGCTGGCACAGCCACTCGATGTGCTGGGCGCCGGCAGGCGTCGGGATCCTGATCAGGTCGATGCCGCTGCCGGCCAGCTCGCGCTCGGCCTGGACCCAGTAGCGGCTGTCGGCGAACACCGCGGCGCGGTCGAGCGTGACGGCGAGCGTGCCCATCGAGCCGGTGAAGCCGGAGGCCCACTGCCGGCCTTGCCAGCGCTCGGGCAGGTACTCCGACAGGTGCGGATCGCTCGACGGGATCAGCGTCGCGGCGCAGTGCGCGTGGCGCAGGACGTCGCGGATGCGTTCGATGCGAAGGCTGGCAGGCGAGGTTCTGGTGTCCATGGCGAATTCTAGGAGTGGCCGGGCGGAGTCGTCGGTTCCATGGCGGTCGGCGGCTCGGCCACGACGCGCGCGGAGCGCTCGTACGTGAAGTAGGCCCAGGCCCACTCGACCATCACCATCAACCGGTTGCGAAAGCCGATCAGGAAATAGATGTGCGCGAACAGCCAGAACAGCCAGGCGCCCAGGCCGCTGAAGCGGACGACACCGAGCAGCGGCACGGCCAGCTCGACGACCGCCGCCTTGCGGCCGACCGTGGCGAGGTTGCCGTAGTCGCGATAGTGGAACGACCGTGTCGGCTCGCCCCGCAAGCGGCGCAGCAGGTTGGCGGCTGCCGCGCGACCCATCTGCTTCGCGCCGGGGCTCACGCCGGGCACCGGCTTCGGTGCGCCGGGGCCGTGGCTCATGGCGGCGGCGAGATCGCCGACCACCGAGATCTCGGGGTGGCCGGCGATGCTCAGGTCGGCTTCGACGACGACGCGGCCGGCGCGGTCGAGCGTGGCGCCGGTGCCGCGCGCGAGCTCGCCGCCCAGGGGCGAGCCGGCCACGCCTGCCGCCCAGACCACCGTCCGGCAGGCGATCCGTTCGGTCGTCGCGACGCCGTCGTGCGTGGTCTCGTAGGACACGCCGTCGGCATCGATGCCGGTCACTTTCGAACCGGTCCGGACATCGACGCGGAGCTGGTCGAGCTGCTCGCGGGCGCGCTGCGAGAGCTTCGGCACGAATGCCGCCAGCACACGGTCGCCGCCCTCGAGCAGGATCACGCGGGTCTTCGTCGAATCGATGTGCCGGAACTCGCGCAACAGCGTGTGCTGCGCGATCTCGCTCATCGTGCCGGCCATCTCCACGCCGGTCGGCCCGCCGCCGATGACGACGAAGGTCATCCAGGCGGCGCGCTCCGCCTCGACGGTCGATCGTTCGGCGCTCTCGTAGGCGCCGACGATCTGCGCCCGGATGGTGAGCGCATCGGCCAGGGTCTTCAGGCCGGGGGCGTGGAGCGCCCACTCGTCGTGCCCGAAGTAGCTGTGCGTCGAGCCGGCCGCAACGATCAGGTGATCCCAGGCGACGATGGCGCCGCCGTCGAGCGTCGCGGTGCGCGCCGCGACGTCGATGCGCTGCACCTCGGCGCGCAGGACCGTCAGGTTGCCCCGCTTCATCTCCGGCAGCAGGGCGTGCCGGATCGGCGCGCTGATGGCCGGGGCGCTCAGGCCCGCGGTCGCCACCTGGTAGAGCAGCGGCTGGAACAGGTGATGGTTGGTCCGGTCGACCAGGGTGATCTCGACGTCGGCCTTCGAGAGCAGCCGGACCGCCTCGATGCCGCCGAAGCCGCAGCCGATGACCAGGACGCGTGGACGGTTCGCCATGCGGCATTGTCGCGTGAGCGGAAGGCAGCGGGTCGCCGCGCTATCCTGCGCCGCCTATGCGACTCCTCCTGGTCGAAGACGACCGCATGATCGGCGACAGCCTGCAGCGCGCGCTTCGCCTCGAAGGCTACGCGGTCGACTGGGTGCGAGATGCCGCCGCCGCCGACGGCACGCTGGCCAGCGAGCGCTTCGATCTCGTCCTGCTCGACCTCGGCCTTCCGCCGGGCACCGGGGCCGCGGCCGGCCGTCCTGCCGACGGCCTGGGCGTGCTGCGCGCCGCCCGCGCCCGCCACGACTTGACACCGGTGATCGTGCTGACCGCACGCGACGCGCGCGGCGACCGCGTCGCCGGCCTCGACGCCGGCGCCGACGACTATCTCGTCAAGCCGTTCGAGCTCGACGAGCTCAACGCCCGCATCCGTGCCGTGCTGCGGCGCCACGCGGGCCGTGCCGAGCCCCTGCTTGCGGCCGGCGGCGTGACCCTCGATCCGGCCAACCGGCGGGTGACGCTCGACGGCGCTCCGGTCGTGCTCTCGGCGCGCGAGTTCGCGGTGCTCGAGGCGCTGATGTCGAAGCCGGGCGCGGTTCTCTCGCGCTCGCAGCTCGAGGACCGCCTCTACGGCTGGGGCGAGGAGATCGAGAGCAACGCGGTGACGGTCTACATCCACCAGCTGCGACGCAAGCTCGGCAGCGAGTTCATCCGCAACGTGCGCGGCGTCGGCTACTTCGTCGACGGGTCGGCGCCACCGCAGCCATGAGGCCGCCGCCATGACCTCGATCCGGGTCCGCCTGCTCGTCTCGCTACTGGCCCTGCTGCTGGTCGCGGCGGCGGCGATGGGCGCGGTCACCTACCGCAACGTCCTCGGCGAGGCCGAGGCCCTGTTCGATTACCAGCTGCAGCAGATGGCGCTCTCGTTGCGCGACCAGGGCGAGATCGCGCCGGCCCAGGCCGACAGCTTCGCCGACACCAAGCTCGATTTCGTGGTCCAGATCTGGACCGACGACGGCCGCAGCATCTATGCCTCGCGGCCGCACAGCGCTCTGCCCGCGCGGGCCCTGCTCGGGCTGGCCACCGTGAACGTCGACGGCCACGCCTGGCGCACCTTCAGCGTCGCGACGCACGAGCGCGTCATCCAGATCGCCCAGCCGATCGAGATCCGGGAGCGGCTGGCCGCCCGCGCGGCCTGGCACACGAGCCTGCCGCTGCTGCTGATGGCGCCGTTCGCGGCGCTGGGCATCGGCTGGCTGGCCGCCCGCAACCTGGCGCCGATCGACCGGCTCGCCGGCGAGGTGCGCTCGCGCGACGTCCAGTCGCTGGCGCCGCTCGCCGTCAACGGGCTGCCCGACGAGGTGGCGCCGCTGGCGGTGGCGCTCAACGCCTTGCTCGAGCGCCTGCGCGTGTCGGTCGATGCGCAACGCGCCTTCGTGGCCGATGCGGCGCACGAGCTGCGCTCGCCGCTCACGGCGTTGAAGCTGCAGCTGGAGTTGTTGCGCCGGGCCGGCGACGATGCCGAGCGTGAGGCGGCGCGCGCCGCCATCGGCAGCGGCATCGACCGCGCCAACCGGCTGGTCGAGCAGATGCTCGCCCTGGCGCGCAGCGAGCGCGGCGCCGCGCCGATGTCGTTGGAGCACGTCGACCTGGTGGAGATCGCGCGGCGAGCGGTCGGCGACACCGTGGCGTTCGCCGCATCGCGCCGAGTCGAGTTCGAGCTGCACGGGGACGGGCCGGTGCCGGTTCGCGGCGATGCGCTGTCGCTCGGCTTGCTGGTCCGCAACCTGGCGGACAACGCCGCCCGCTACGCGCCCGCCGGGTCGCGCGTCGATGTCGGCGTCGGCCTCGAGGGCGGGGAAGCGGTGCTGCACGTCGACGATGCCGGCGGCGGAATTCCGGAGGCGGACCGGCAACGCGTGTTCGACCGCTTCTACCGCCGGGGCGACAGCGCCGAGACCGGCAGCGGGCTCGGGCTGGCGATCGTGCAGAACGTCGCCGCTGCCCATGGCGGCAGCGTCCGCCTCGATCGGTCGCCGGCCGGCGGCTTGCGCGTCACGATTCGCCTGCCGCTCGACGTCGTCCCCGTAGCCGCCTAATTTTCGCTTCATCGTTCCTTAACGAACGGCTAACGGCGCGGCCCTATCTTCGTCTCCGGCGGATGTTCCGCGCCCTTGTGTCGTTGCAGCTGGAGAGCCCATGAAACTGAAGATGCTGAGTGCCGCCCTCGTCGGCGCAGGTGTGGCCGTCGTCGGCACTGCCGGCGCGTTCGACGTGCCCAAATGGATCCGTGGCGGCGACACGCAGGTCGCCGCGGCATCGCCGCAGACGTCGTCGGCGCCCGAGCGCGTCGTCCCCGCGCCGATGAGCCTGGCCCCGGGTCAGGCGCCGAACTACCGCGCCATCGTCAAGCAGTCGGCGCCCGCGGTGGTCGGCATCACCGTCGAAGGCACGCACAAGATGACGGCCGAGGAGCAGGGCCTGCCCGACGGCATGGAGGACGATCCGTTCTTCAAGTTCTTCAAGGGCATGCCGGGCTTCTCGCAACGCGGTGGCCAGAACCCGCAGGCATCGACGCCTTTCCGCGGTCTCGGCTCGGGCTTCATCATCAGCTCCGACGGCCTGATCCTGACCAACGCGCACGTCGTGCGCGAGGCCAAGGAAGTGACCGTCAAGCTGAGCGACCGGCGCGAGTACACGGCCAAGGTCCTGGGCATCGACACCACCACCGACATCGCGGTGCTGCGCATCCCCGCCAAGGACCTGCCGGTCGTGCGGCTCGGCGATCCGAAGAGCCTCGAGGTCGGCGATCCGGTGCTGGCGATCGGCGCGCCGTACGGCCTCGAGCAGACCGCGACGTCGGGCATCGTCAGCGCCAAGGGCCGCTCGCTGCCCAACGACGCGGTGGTGCCGTTCATCCAGACCGATGCGGCGGTCAACCCCGGCAATTCGGGCGGCCCGCTGTTCGACGGCAATGGCTCGGTCGTCGGCATCAACTCGCAGATCTATTCGCGCAGCGGCGGCTTCCAGGGCGTCTCGTTCGCCATCCCGATCGACGTGGCGCTGAAGGTCAAGGACCAGATCGTCGCGACCGGCAAGGTCACGCACGGCCGTCTCGGCGTGACGGTGCAGGACCTGACCCAGTCGCTCGCCGATTCGTTCGGCATCCAGCGCGTCGAGGGTGCACTGGTGTCGAACGTCGCGCCCGACAGTGCCGCGGCGAGCGCCGGGCTGAAGTCGGGCGACGTGATCACGGCGGTGAACGGCGAGCCGGTGCTGCGTTCGGGCAACCTGTCGAGCCTGATCGGCATGGCGGCGCCCGGCGAGCGCGTCAAGCTGACCGTCTTCCGCGATCGCGGCGAGCGCACGATCGAGGCCAGGCTCGGCGGCGCCCCTGATTCGGAGAAGGTCGCCGATGCCAGCGACGCGACGCAGGGCGGCCAGCTCGGACTCAGCCTGCGGCCGCTCTCGAAGGACGAGAAGCGCGAGGCGAAGATCGACTCGGGCCTGGTCGTCGAGGACGTCGGCGGCCCGGCGCAGCGCGCCGGCATCCAGCAGGGCGACGTGCTGCTGGCGATCAACGGCAAGTCGGTGCAGTCCATCGACGAATTGCGCAAGGTGCTGGACGCCAAGCCGAAGAGCGTGGCGCTGCTCGTTCAGCGCGGCGGCGAGAAGATCTTCGTGCCGGTGCGGCTCGGCTGACGCGGGCTCGCCGTGTCGAACGAGAAACGCCGGCATCCGCCGGCGTTTTTCATCGTGGCACCGACGACGCTACGGCTTCTGGTTGCCGTAGGTGGCGGCGAGGTAGTCGACGATCACCGGAATGTCGGCGTCGTCGATCTGCGCCTTGAAGACCGCCTTCATGCGCTTGGCCATGGCGTCCCAGTACGGGCGGCCCGCGTTCGGCGGCTGGTAGAGCATGTACTCTGCCGAATGGCAGGTGACGCAATTGGCTTGCGCCTTGGCGTAGCCGGGCAGCGGGCTGGCACGCAACTCGGCGCTGTCGAGCGGCAGGGTGACCGTCTTGGTCGTGGCCGAGACGAAGGCGGTGCCGAGCACGAGCGCGG
>CAZZVH010000105.1:0-9858 GCA_964657365.1 uncultured Burkholderiaceae bacterium | reverse complement strand
CCATGACGAGAGCGGCGGCCAGCAGCCGGCGACAGAGTCCATCGATCGGCTTGGCCATCATGGATGCCTCAGTAGGTGACCGTCACGGTGACCGTGTCGGTGTAGGTGCCGGGGATCGCGCCGGTGACGCTCGGCAGCCGGCCGTAGACCGTCAGCGACTGGTTCGAGCCGGTGCCGACGCCGGGCTGCGTCGCCGAGGCCGACGTGCCGTCGCCCCAGACGGTCGTGTGCAGCGCGTCGGCATAGAGCTGGTAGCCGAGCGACTTCAGGCCGTTCTTGACGGCGCGGGCGCCGAAGTTCGACGCCCCGCCGGCATTGACGCCGGCGTTCAGCGCCACGGCGTACGGCGTGGTTGCCGTGCACACCACCGTGATCGACGTGCTCGAGTCGATCGGCACCGATGCCGAGGTCGGATCGATGGCCGCGCCGAAGTTGAGCGTCGCTCCGGAGACGATGCACGAGCTCACCACCGTCGCCGAGACGGTGATCGAGCCGGTGGCCGTGCCTGCGTGCACCGACGCACCGCCCAGGGCCAGCCACGCGGCGAGCGTGGCGGCGAAGGCGTTGCGGATGGGGTGCATGTCGAGCTCCGGGAATGCAGTGAAAGCACGTGCTTTCGGTGTGCTGCATTTTTCGGAATTCGAGCTGCCCTGTGAAGCTGGCGCGCTTCCAGAACCGGCGAGCGGGAACGATGCAGAGCGCTGTACGCGTTTTGCGTACGCGGCGACGGACGAGCAGATCGGGGAGCGCCGCGACCGGCGCGAGAGGACGAGAGTCAGCTGCCGGCGGCGAGCCCGTGCTGGACGCAGTACTTGGCAAGCTCGACATTGCTCTTCCAGCCGGTCTTCTCGAAGATCCGCGTGCGATAGGTGGCCACGGTACGGGCCGAGATGCCGAGCGACTGCGCCATCCCGGCCGGCGCGTGGCCGGCGGCGAGCAGGAGCATCACGCGATATTCCTGGCTCGAGAGCAACTCGTGGGGCAGCGCCGAGGCGCTGCGTCCGCCGAGAAGATCCACCAGGTGATCGGCCATCGACTCCGTCACATAACGCTTGCCCGAAGCGATCCGGCGCAAGGCCGTGACCAATTCCGCAGTCGCGCGATCCTTCTGCAGGTAGCCGGCCACGCCCATCTGCAGCAGCCTCGCCGCGTTCTTCGATTCGGCGTTGAAGCTGAGCACCAGGATCGGCGTGGTTCCCACCGTCGCGAGCATGCGGGCGACGCCCTCGCTGCCGGACACGTCGGGCATGACGAGATCGAGCACCACCACGTCGAACGGCTTGGCCTCGGCCGCGGCGCAGGCCGCGTTGATGGTGTCTGCCTCCGCGATGTCGGCGTCGGGCCACTCCTTCAGGATCAGCTGGCTCACGCCCAGACGAAGGATCGGGTGATCGTCGACGATCAGAATTCGCATGGGGCGCTATCTTGACCGCCCCGGCAGCGGCTGTCACTCCCCCGTGCACCCCGGGGCTATAACATTCCGCACATGCGCACGCTTCTTGGTCACGCCGTTCTCGATGGAGACGCCGTGCCGGGGCTGCCCGGCGCCGCGCCGGGCGCCGGGGCGGCACCTTGAGGCCGGTCCGCAGCGCCGGGCCCCAGGCGCTCGACAGCATTCCGCCCGCCGAGGAGCGCACCGTCGCCGCGCCGGACGGGCCGTCGTTCGACGAGAACGTCGCCGCGCGCGAGGCGTCGTTCCTCGAATTCCTGGCAGGCAAGGGCTTCGCGGTGGCGCTCCAGCCGATCGTGGATGCCGCCGACGGGCGCGTCTTCGGCCACGAGCTGCTCGGCCGCAGCCGCCACCCGGGCCTGCCGCGCTCGCCCGTGCACCTGTTCCATCTCGCCAGCCGCCTGAACCGCGCCGGCCAGCTCAGCGAAGCGTTCCGGCGCATCGGCGTCGCGGCCGTCGCGGCGAGGCTGCAGGGCACGGTGATCTTCGCCAACGCGCACCCGACCGAGACCTTCCAGTCTGGCTTCGTCGACAGCATCGCGGTGCTGCTCGCGGCCCACCCGGGGCTCGACCTCGTGCTCGAGATCCACGAGACCGCGGTGCTCGAGCCGGCGCGCATGCGCGAGCTCGGGACACGGCTGGCGGCGATCGGCGTCCGCTTCGCCTACGACGATTTCGGCGCCGACCAGGCTCGCCTCGACGAACTGAGCGAAGCGCCGCCGCATTTCGTCAAGTTCGACATCGCGCTCGTCAACGGACTCGCCGCCGCCGGCGCGCGCAGGCAACGCGCCGTCGCCGATCTCGTGCGGCTCGTCGTGGACGTCGGCTCGGTGGCGCTGGCCGAGGGAATCGAGCAACCGGAAGACGCGGCGATCTGCAGGGAGATGGGCTTTCGCCTCATGCAGGGCTATCTGTTCGGCAAGCCGATCGCCGTCGACATGCCATGAACGACGTCGTCGCATCGCTGCCCTCCTACGACGACGTCGCTGCCGCGGCCGAACGGATCGCTCCTGCCGCGTTTCGCACCCCGGTGCTGACCTCGCGCACCGCCGACGCGGCGCTCGGCGCCGAGCTGTTCTTCAAGTGCGAGAACTTCCAGCGCATGGGTGCGTTCAAGTTCCGCGGCGCCTACAACGCGCTCGCGCGCTTCGACGCGGCGCAGCGCCGAGGGGGCGTCGTCGCCTTCTCGTCCGGCAACCATGCGCAGGCGGTGTCGCTCGCGGCGCGGCTGCTCGGCATGCCGGCGGTGATCGTCATGCCGCACGACGCGCCCGCCGCCAAGGTGGCGGCGACCCGCGGCTACGGTGGCGAGGTCGTGGTCTACGACCGCTATGCGGAAGACCGCGAAGCGATCGGCCGGCGCCTCGCCGGAGAACGCGGCATGACGCTGATTCCGCCCTACGACCACCGCGACATCATCGCCGGACAGGGCACGGCGGCGAAGGAGCTCATCGACGAGGTCGGCACGCTGGATGCGCTGTTCGTCTGCCTCGGCGGCGGCGGCCTGCTGTCCGGCTCGGCGCTGGCGGCGCGTGCCCTGCTGCCTTCCTGCAAGGTCTTCGGCGTGGAGCCCGAGGCCGGCGACGACGGACAGCGATCGTTCCGGGCCGGGCACATCGTCCGGATCGACACGCCGAAGACCATCGCCGACGGCGCCCAGACGCAGGCGTTCGGCCGCATCACGTTCGAGATCATCCGCCGCGACGTCGACGACGTGTTCACCGCGAGCGACACCGAGCTGGTCGAGTGCATGCGCTTCTTCGCCGAGCGGATGAAGATGGTGGTCGAGCCGACCGGATGCCTCGGCTACGCGGCGGCACGGCGCATGCGGGAGCGGCTGAAGGGCCAGCGGGTCGGCGTGATCGTCAGCGGCGGCAACGTCGATCTCGAACGCTTCGCGGCGCTGGTCGGCGGCACGTCGACGCCTTGAGGATCACGGGAGACACCATGGAAGCAAACCGTTTCGCGCCGCCAGGCGCTGTCGTCGACGATGTCTCGTCGTTCGAAGGGGGTGTCCAGCCGATCAGGCTCTGGCCGCCGAGCGGCCGGCTCGGCCGGCTGCGGCTGCTGGCCTACAACATGGGCCTGTACGTGCTCTTCGTGCTGCTCATGCTCATCCTCGGCGGCGTCGGCGCCGTGGTCGGCAGCCACGCGTATGTGCCGATCGTCATCGGCACGGTGGTCTATCTCTTCTGCAGCGGGCTGTTGCTGATCCAGCGCTCGCACGACATGAACGTCTCGGGCTGGTGGAGCCTGGCGTCGATCATTCCGCTGGTCGGCCTGGTCTGGATCTTCGTTCCGGGCACGCGCGGCTCCAACCGCTGGGGCGCACCACCGCCGCCGAACTCGCTGGGCGTCAAGATCATCGGCCTGCGCTGCCGGTGGTGTTCGTCATCGGCATCGTCGCCGCTGTCGCCCTGCCCGCCTACCAGACCTACGCCATGCGGGCGCACGCAGCCGCGTCGCGCTAGCGGCCTCCCGGCTCATCCGCGCGGGTGGTGCACCGCGTGGATCGCCTTCAGGCGCTCGCGCGCCACGTGGGTGTAGATCGTCGTGGTCGAGATGTCGGCATGGCCGAGCAGCATCTGCACGGCGCGCAGATCGGCGCCATGGTTCAGCAGGTGCGTGGCGAAGGCATGACGCAGGGTGTGCGGCGAGATCCGGACGGCGATGCCGGCAGCCAGCGCGCGCGCCTTGACCAGCTTCCAGAACATCTGCCGTGTCATCGGACCGCCGCGCCCGGTCACGAACAGTGCCGCGCTCGACTGCCGGCCGAGGATCGCCGCGCGGGCCTCGTCGAGATAGCGCTTCAACCAGTCGTGCGCTTCCTCGCCGAACGGGACCAGCCGCTCCTTCGCGCCCTTGCCGGTGACGCGCACGGCCCCTTCCACCATGCTGACGTCGATCGTCTTCGCTCCGACCAGCTCGCTCACGCGCAGGCCGCTCGCGTACATGAGCTCGAGCATCGCCCTGTCCCGCAGGCCGAGCGCACTGCCGGCGTCGCAGGCGGCGAGCAACGCTTCCACCTGCGCTTCCGAGAGCGTCGTCGGCACCCGCATCGGCTGGCGCGCGGCCAGCAGCCTGAGCGTCGGATCGGCGCTCGCCAGGTGCTCGCGCAAGGCCCAGCGGTAGAAGCGCCTGAACACGGTCAGGCGACGGTTGCCGCTGGTCGCGGCACTGCCCGGGTGGCGCGCCACGGCGTAGGCGCGCAGATCGGCTTCGGTCGCGGCAGCGAGGTCGGCATGGCCGGACCGGTCGAGCCAGTCGCCGAGCAGCGTCAGGTCGCGCCGATAGGCCGCCAGCGTGTTGGCGGCGAGGCCGTCCTCGATCCACAGCGCGTCGATGAAACGGTCGACGATGGCGCGGCTGGGAGATGCGTCGGCAGGTGATGTCGGCATGGCGTGACTCCATCCAGTCTAGGGCCGACGGCATACTCGACGCGATGGCCAACCCGCTGCTGTTGCTGCCCGACTTCCTGCTCATCCTGGTCGGCTTCGTCGTCTGCCGCCGGACCGCGCTCGACCGCTCGGTGTGGGACGCGGCCGAGAAGCTCGTCTACTTCCTGCTCTTTCCGGTTCTCCTGTTCAACTCGATCGTCGCCAGCCCGCTGCAGCCGTCGCAGACCGCCGGCCTCGCCGTTGCCGGCGTCGGCACGATCGCCGTCGGCATCGCTGCGGCGCTCGCCATCGGCTTGTGGCCCGGAGTCGACCGGCGGCTGCACGCCTCGGGCGCGCAGATCGCCTACCGCTTCAACTCGTACATCGCGCTGGCCTTGTCGCAGCGCATGGCCGGCACGCCGGGGCTGGCCTGGATGGCGCTGCTCATCGCGCTCAGCGTGCCGCTCTGCAACGTCGCCGCGGTCTGGCCGCTGGCGCGTCACGGCGGCCATTCGTACCTGCGCGAGATCGCCCGCAACCCGCTCATCATCAGCACCGTGGCCGGCCTGGTCGCGAACGCCGCGGGCCTGCATCTGCCCGATGTCGTCGCCACGGTCATGCAGCGCATCGGCGTCGCGGCACTGCCGATCGGCCTGATGGCCGTCGGCGCCGGCCTCGCGTTCGGCGGTCTCAAGTCGGCGCCGCGGCTCGCCGTGTCCCTGCTGGCGATCCGGCACCTGCTGCTGCCGGTCGTCGCGATCGCCCTGTCGCTCGCCCTCGATCTGTCGCCGGAGCAACGCGGCATCGCCGTCCTGTTCGCGGCCCTGCCGACGGCCGCGAGCTGCTACGTGCTGGCCGCGCGCATGGGCGGCGACGGTGGCTACGTCGCCGGGCTCGTGACGGTCTCGACGGTGCTGGGCATGGTCAGCGTGCCGGCGTGGCTGGCGGTGCTGGCGCGGCTGCACTGAGCGACCCCTGCTGCAGCGCCCAGTCGATGTGCTCGCGCACCAGCGGAGTGGCCGCATCGCGCCGGCCCCGCAAGGCCGCCGCAATGACATCGGCCCGAATCGCGTCCGGCACGCCGACGGCGGCAGAGGCATGACGCAGCGCATTGCCGAGTGCCACCGCGACGTTCCGCTGCCAGCGCTCGAAGCCGATGCGCCGGATCGCGCTGCCTTCGGTCGCGCGCAGGAACTCGGCCTCGTCCCAGGCCCAGAGCGCGAGCAACGGTGGCCCGTCGACATCGTCGCGGGCGTCGAAGTCGGCGAGCGGGCTGGTCTGGGCGTACTTGTTCCAGGGGCAGACGAGCTGGCAGTCGTCACAGCCGTAGATGCGGTTGCCGATGGCTGCGCGGAACTCGACCGGGATCGCGTCCTTCAGCTCGATCGTCAGGTAGGAGATGCAGCGCCGCGCGTCGACCTCGTAAGGGGCGACGATCGCCCGGGTCGGACAGACGTCGATGCAGGCCTGGCAGGTGCCGCAGTGCGGCTCGACCGGGGCGGTCGCCGGCAACGGCAGGTCGACGTAGATCTCGCCGAGGAAGAACATCGAGCCGGCGCTGCGGTCGAGCGCCAGCGTGTGCTTGCCGCGCCAGCCGATGCCGCTGCGCGTCGCCAGCTCGACCTCGAGCACCGGCGCCGAATCGGTGAAGACGCGGTGGCCGAACGGGCCGATCGCGTCGGCCAGGCGATCGGCGAGCTGCTGCAGCCGCGCCCGCGAGACCTTGTGGTAATCCCGGCCCCGCGCGTAGAGCGAGACGGCGGCGCGGTCCTGATCGGCGAGCCGATCCCATTCGAGCGCCTGCCATCCGGGCGGCGTCGCGCGTGGCAGGTAGTCGAGCCTGGCGGTGACGACGCGCACCGTGCCCGGCACCAGTTCAGCCGGGCGCGAACGCTTCATGCCGTGCGCCGCCATGTAGTCCATCGCGCCGTGAAAACCGTTGTCGAGCCATGCATGCCAGCGGCCTTCGGCCTCCCCGAGATCGATGTCGGCGACGCCGATCTGGGAAAATCCCAACGCGCGGCCCCAACCGCGCAGCTGCTCGAGCAGCGCGGCGTGGTCGAGGGCGGGAGCCCGGTTCGGTTCGACAAGAGGTTCAGACACGGGATGCTTCGTTGCAGTCGACGATTCTAGGAACGCGGCAGCTGCGCTGGCCGGACGAGGACGCGTGCGCGGCGACCGCGTCGCTGCTGGCATCGCGGCCCGGCCTGGGCGACGCCTTCATCGAGCTGCACGGGCCGCTCGGTGCCGGCAAGACGACGTTCGCGCGCCATCTGCTGCGCGCGCTCGGCGTCGCCGGCAGCGTCAAGAGCCCGACCTACGCCTTGATGGAACCCTACGCCGCTGCAGACGGCGCCAACGCGTTCGACATCGCCCACTTCGACTTCTACCGTTTCGACGACCCCGGCGAGTGGGAAGACGCGGGCTTTCGCGACGTCTTCGCGCAGGCCGGGCTGAAGCTGGTCGAATGGCCCGAGAAAGCCGCCGGCCTCCTGCCGCGTTGCGACCTGCGCGTCGAGATCGCCCCCGACGGCGACGGCGACGCGCGCGACGTCCGCCTCGAAGCGATGACGCCGCTCGGCATCGGATTGCTGCCGTGACGCCGTCGCGTCGCGCCGCCCTGCGTGCGATGGGTGCACTCGCGGTCGGCCTCGGCAGCCGCGACATCGCCGCCGGAGCATCGATCGTCGCGGTCCGGGTCTGGCCGGCGGCCGACTACACGCGCATCACGATCGAATCCGATGCGGCGCTGTCGGAGCAGCATTTCGTCGCCGAGACGCCGTCGCGCCTGGTCATCGACGTCGACGGCCTCGAGCTCAGCCCGCAGCTGCGCGACCTGGTCGGCAAGGTCCGGCCCGACGATCCTTTCATCGCCGGCGTGCGGGTCGGCCAGAGCCGGCCGCGGGTCGTCCGGCTGGTGATCGATCTCAAGCAGGCGACCGCGCCGCAGCTGTTCACGCTGGCTCCCGTGGCCGCCTATCGATACCGGCTGGTGTTCGACCTCTACCCGGTCCAGGAACGCGATCCGCTGCTCGCGCTGATCCGTGACAAGGAAGAGGCCGAGACCCGGGCCGCGCAGGCCGTGCAGGACGCGTTGGGCGAATTGATCGGCCGGGTCGGTGCCGGAGGCGCCGCCTCGGCGGCGCAGGCCGGTGCGGCGCGGCCGCCCTACTCGGCCTCGGCGCCGATCGTCGCCCGCAACGATGTTGCCGCGGCCGCCGGCGCGACGCCGAAAACGGGGCTGCCGCCGATTCCCATCGTGCCGTCGATCGCCGGCCAGGCGAAGATCGATCGCCTGGTCGTGATCGCCCTCGACCCCGGCCACGGCGGAGAGGATCCCGGCGCCACCGGCCCGAGCGGCCTGCACGAGAAGGACGTCGTGCTCGCGATCGCGCTGCTGCTGCGCGACCGCATCAACGCCAACCCGTCGATGCGCGCCATGCTGACCCGCGACGCCGATTTCTTCGTGCCGCTGCAGGAGCGCGTCAAGAAGGCGCGGCGGGTCCAGGCCGACCTGTTCGTCTCGATCCACGCCGACGCCTTCCTGACCCCCGAAGCGCGCGGCGCCTCGGTGTTCGCGCTCAGCCAGAGCGGCGCCACCAGCACGGCGGCACGGTGGATGGCGAACCGCGAGAACGCCGCCGACCTCGTGGGTGGCGTCAACGTCTCCGTGAAGGACCAGGCCGTCATGCGCGCCCTGCTCGACATGAGCACCACGGCGCAGATCAAGGACAGCCTCAAGCTCGGCGGCGAGGTGCTCGGCCAGATCGGCAAGGTCGGCAGGCTGCACAAGGGCAGCGTCGAGCAGGCCGGCTTCGCGGTGCTGAAGGCGCCCGACATCCCGTCGATCCTGGTCGAGTCGGCGTTCATCTCGAATCCGGAGGAAGAATCCAAGCTGCGCGATCCCGAATACCGGCACCAGCTGGTGGAGGCGCTGGCCACCGGCATCCAGCGCTATTTCGCCCGCAACCCGCCGCTGGCAAGAAGCCGCCAGCTGTAGCGCCACCGTTTTCGCGAGGAGCACCCCGTGATCCATCCCCAGGCCAAGGCTCTCATCGACCTCATCGCCCAGCGTGGCCTGCCGCCGATGCAGTCGCTGGCGCCGGTGGAGGCGCGCAGGTTCTATCGCGATCGCCGCGCGCTGACCCAGCCCGAGCCGCCGTCGGTCGCCGAGATCGAGGCGCTCGCCGCGATCGGCTCCGCCGGGCCGATCCCGCTGCGCTTCTATCGTCCGGTGCGCCGCAGCGACGATCGCCGCGCCTTGCCGGTGCTCGTCTACTTCCACGGCGGCGGCTGGACCATCGGCGATCTCGACACGCACGACGTGCTCTGTCGCCAGCTCGCCAACGGGTCAGGTTGCGCGGTGGTGTCGGTCGACTACCGGATGGGGCCGGAAGACCGGTTTCCCGCGGCCGTCGACGACTGCGTCGCGGCGACGCGATGGGTTCGTGCGCACGCGGGCGAGTTCGGCGTCGACCCGTCGCGTCTGGCGGTCGGTGGCGACAGCGCCGGCGGCAATCTCGCGGCGGTCGTCGCCATCGTCGCGCGCGACGCCGGCGACCTGCCGATCGCCTACCAGCTGCTCATCTACCCGGCGACCGACCAGCGGCGCGTCCACCCGTCGCACGAGACGAACGGCAAGGGCTACCTGCTCGAGGCGGCAACGATCGCCTATTACCACGACAACTACATCGACGACACGGCCCTCGATCTCGATTGGCGAGCGTCGCCCCTGCTCTGCAAGGATCTGTGGAGGTTGCCGCCGGCACTGGTGCTCACGGCCGGATTCGATCCGCTCCGTGACGAGGGTCTGGAATACGCCGACGCGCTGGTCGCGGCCGGCAACAAGGCCACCTATGTCTGCTTCGAGCGGCAGATCCACGGCTTCATCACCATGGGCAAGGTGATCGACGAAGCCAATTCGGCGGTGGCGCTCTGCGCCGCGGAGACGGGCCGGGCGCTGCGGGGTTGAGCCGCAACGCGCCGGCGCAGAGCGAAGAGCGAAGAGCGTCAGCTCGCCGACGATGCGCC